>JAFXDI010000008.1 GCA_017521245.1 Bacteroidales bacterium | reverse complement strand
TTAATTAATTATTTTATAAACTTTTTGACCGCAAAAAGTTACAAAAACGTCCGCCACCCGTATAAAACAGTCATTCGTTTTTTTGTTCGGGAGTAAACATCCCTCAGTCAAAACTCATTTGCCGTTTCAACCTTTCCAAAGTTTGCGAGGTGTTGCGGAACTCGCTTCGCTCAAACAGTCCTCACACTATATCCCGCAAACTTCGGGGTTTCCACTCTGTTTTATAATGGTGCGGTCTTATTTTAAAGTAACTCTCCCCGTCTGAAAGACAGGAAACGAGCCTCCCCAGTAGTAGGGACGTGGCCTGCCACGTCCGTAAGAAAAAAGTATCTCAAGCAAGTAGGGACGTGGTCTGCCACGTCCGCAAACAACAAAGGTTTGCACGACAATGCAAACCTTTGTTATCTCTAATTAGACTAATAAGACTAATTAGTCCAATATAAAAACTAACCTACTCCTCAACAAAAATTGGAGTCAGGCGAGTCATATATTGAGTATATTTTTTCACAACATTGACATCCTCTTCTGTGATAGTCTGCTCAATAACCAAGTCAGTTTCATCTAATTTCTTAATAACAAACTTACTATCTCCATATTGGTCAATAAGTGTGAAATTGCCATCCTCGTATGTCCAAATACCAAAAAGAAGATTTTTACTATCGGTAATCATTCCGTCAGGATTTACCTCTAACATATTCCATTCGTAACTACCATCGGCTTTGAATTGGTTAACGAAAGTGTATTGGCTGACGTCTAAAACTTCAGGCTCTCTTGCATCTCCATACTCAGTTACTTGATACTCTGTTTTTTGTATCTTCCATGTACCTACAAGAAGAATTTTAGTAGCATCATCTTCTGTACAAGACGGGAATACAAAAGCACTTAATATAATAGCCAACAGGCTAAAAACTTTAAACTTTTTCATTGTCGTATTCTTTTATTATAAATAGTAAGTTAATGCAATTCTACAACCAAGGTTTTGAGTTCCATAAAGCAAAGCACAACTTCCGGGACTTACAACATCGGTAACTTGTTCAACTTTACCTGTGTTGGCACTGAAACCTTCGTAAGTTGCGTATGTTTTAGGTTGGAATGTAACCATAAGGGGAGTGAATGTCATTGATACTCCAAGTGCAATTTTTGGAGCAACAAAGAACTCAAGACCTGCATCTGCCTGAACTCCCAAACCATGTATATAACCTGAGTTGTAACGCTCTACTGGGCGAGCATAGTCAATGCCAAGTTTGCTTTTGAAATCATCAAGAGTACCTTTTGGTGTTGTCATAGGCATTGAAGATGGAACATGGTTAAGGTCGGTCATAGCGTTTCCGTAGTCAAAAACCATTCTGCCACCAGCAAATGCGTACAAGAGGTCAAATCCGTAAACAAACTTAATTTTTGGTGAGCCAACTTTACCCTCCCAACCAACTGAGAGCGAAAGGCTGTTAAGTCTTGATGTTATGGCATCAGTAACTTTGTTTTGTGATTCGGGGTTAAGAGCAACGGCAAGGTCGTCTTGAACATACTCGCGGTATTTAACAACACTACCATTAAATCCAAAGCCAAATCTTAAAGCGCTCTTATCGGTTGTGTAGTATTTAAGTCTTAAAGCAGCCAAAGGGTCTTGAGCAAGAATAAACATCTGTTTTGGATTTCCTGCCAAGTCGCTGATATACTCTCCTGCAAAATCGCCGGGGGCTGGTTGGCACGACATACTATATGCAAGAGAGGCGGGGTTAAAGGTAACGCTGATACCCAAATCGCCCTTTTTGCTGTCGTATGAAGTTGTTTGAGCATATACACCATTTACTAAAAGAAACAGTGCTGCCAATAGTGTTAATATATATCTTTTCATAGCGATATTTTTAATCGATTATACTATTAAGGTTGTTTCATTCCGTCTTCTCCAAAGTTTGCTGCAGGAGTTATGTCAAGTTGGAAGTTGTAAGCCGAACCACATGCAATGTCAGCCTCTTTCTCTCCAAAGAAGTATGTCTCGCACGAAACTTTTTTACTATCCTTATCGGTAGTATAAGACTCGCCATACATCGAAGACTCAACCCTTACGTTAAGAGTTTTTCCAACTGGGCAACCAAGTTCTACTTTAAAGAAAGCATCGTTATCAACTGCAACAGTTTTTAGAGCATATGCTGCAACTTTACCTTTATCATCGGGTACTCCGTAGAAGATATTTACCTTGTGACCGGGAGCAACAAGTTCGGGATCCTCCTGTGCAAGATTTTTGTTAAGGGTGATGTAGCGTACATATCCCATAACTGTAACCTTTGTCTCTAATACATCTGTGCTTAACTCTGTTTGTTCGGTACATCCTACCAATGCAAATAGTATTGCAGATAGGCATAATAAAGAAAACTTTTTCATATCTGTATATCTGTATAGTTATTAAAATTATTCGATCCTGAATGTTAAATTACATGTGAATGTTCCAAAATCACTCATTGAAAGATTGTTGTATGTTCCTGTGTAGAATAGCATGTCTCTGTAAAATGGATGCTCGCGGCTACTGTTATCAGAGGTCCAGTTTAGTTCATACCACAGACCTGTGTATATCAACTCCGATGACTTTTCATCGTATGTAGAGCCAACGTTTGCATAGGTCTCTATCGATTCGCTGCCATAACGGGTAACAGTTAAACTTCCACCATTTTGCACTGTACCATAGTTTGTTCCGCTGTTATATCCAATAAAGGTAAAACTTCTTATTCCCATTGATACGCTAATTGTTGCTCCTGTGCCATATTTGGCACTGATTGATATGCTTCCTGTTGTTGGAGCAAGAGCATTAACAATTAGAATTTCAGGCTCCATTGAGTTTGTATAAATTGATAAATTACTGTTGCTGCTTGTTGCTGTATATGTTTGCCCTATTTCTTCAAGGAATAATGATCTGGATAACTCGTCATCATTGATGAAAGCCGCATCAACATACTCTCTATAGAATGTTTTTTGAACAGTTGCAACTGAGGGTGTAGTCTCATCTGTACTGGTACGAACAACTGCCAATTTAAAGGCACTGCTTTTAACTGAACGAACCCTTGTGGTAACTGTTGTGTTGTTTATAGTAGCAGAAATATCGGTATATCCGTGACCTTTTGCAGTTACAACACCATTCTCAACTGTGGCAACCGAAGTGTTTGAAGATTTCCATGTGGCACCACTCAAATCGTTCTCTTCATCGTTAAGATCTATTAGAGTAAACTCTATTGTTTTGTTAAATTTAGAGACACTTCCGTCAGGAGTGATAATGTTCATATATGTTGAAGTCTTATCATTTGCACTCTTCTCAAGAGAGAGATTCATCTGTGCAGGGATAATCTTAAGAGTTGCCTCGCCACTTACGCCATCAACACTTGTTGCGGTAACGGTAACATCGCCCGCTTTCAATCCCTTTATAGTGTTGGTCTCCTCATTAAACTCAACATAACTTGAAGGAGAGAAAGACCAAGAGATCTCTTTAATTGAAGCATTTGAAGGAGTAATAGATGCACTTACTGTTGTAGTTTTCTTTGCCTCAATAGTGCTATTGCCCAAATTTACTTTTATTGATTTAACTGGGATATACTCTTTTACAACAATAGAGCAACTCTCTTTGAAGTCGGCAGCAACACCAGTTAGGGTTGTTGTACCATTTTTGAGAGCAGTAACATAAAGAACTCCATCTTCAACCTCAGCCGTAGCAATATCTTCATCTGCAACACGCCACTCAATTGTTGAGATAGAGCCATTCTCAGGCTCTATGCCAGTAACATCAACCTTAACACGTTGGTCAATGTAGGCATTTATTGAGTTTGGAAGAGTGAACGATGTTACCTCAACAGGATTTACTCTAACCTCAACCGAAGCCGAAACATTACCTGCGTATGCAGTAATAGTTGCAACACCTTCGCCCTCTGCCGAAACCTTTCCGTTTCTGACTCTTGCAACACTCTTGTCGGTTGTCTCCCAAGTTATCTCGGCAACATCTTGCATATCGGTAGGAGTGATAATATATGTAATTACAAAATCTTCTCCCTCGTCAAGAGTAATCCTGCCATTACGTACGTTAGTGAATTGAATATCTTCAATCTCTCCACCCTCTTCATCGCTACACGATGTAGTACTTACTGCTACCGAAGTTAAAATAAAAGCAGGTAGCAATAGATACAATAATAGTCTAAAAGTCTTCATATTAGTGTAATTAATTATTAGTTTGTCGTAATAAGTTAATAGTTCCTTGCTATAAACACGAACTATATTACGCAAAGTTAAATTAAGTTAACACCCGATGTTTTTGCAGTGTAGTAAATAAAATATACGAAAGGGTAAAAATTTTATACAATCTTTTACTCTTCTCCCTCTTCATATTCCTTTATGTAGTACAGAAAGAAGTTGTGGTTTAATGCGTGTGAAATACGCAGAAGTAAATCGGTGTTTATTGATTTTTGGCGGAAGATATAATATACGTTGGGACGCTCGCAATTAATCTTTTTTGCAAGCCAGGCAGGAGTTCTCTCCTGTAGTCTCATTTCCTCTTCGATGAGTTTGCCAATGTGTATCATAAAGAAAGGCGGAACCGTTTGTTACAAACCTAAAACTGAGGTACCGCCAAGCACCCTTGATACAGATAAGCACAAACAATCCACGCCTTGGGGGCATGAACCATTCTGAAGTGCTTATTCCCGTATCTAAAAAAATTGGCGGTTTTCAGTTTTGAGAATAATTACTTAAAGTTCAATTTTTTAAAGTGTTTAAATTTTATCTATCTCCTCTATCCCTACTATCTTTTTCTCGTATCTATCTTTTTAAATTATTACTATAAAATTTGTTTTACCTATTGAAGTTCAACAAAATTGTATTTGAGTGCAAAAGTATGAAAAATCAATATAACCACAAACAAAACACCCCAATAATATATTCAAACCACTAAATATCACTCATTTTCATTTTTTTTATCTCCTAAACGATTTGCCTGTAAATATTATTACGCTCATCATCTCGTTAAAGCGGTCGGCAATTCTTGTTCCGTACTTCTCTTTTATCTCCTTTGCCGTTAGATTGGTTGATATAACAGTAAACAGTTGCTCATTGTATCGGTGTTCAAGCACCTCTATTACAGGGTTTAGAATATTGCCGTAGTCGAGTTTTGTTGTAGGCTCTTTTCCCATATCCTCTATTGCAAGTAGTGGAGAGGTTTTACACTCTCTCATTCTGTCGGCAACCTCTCTTGCATCTACAATGGGCATACCATACTCCACTAAATTTCTTAACTTCAAATATACAAGCGAGTTTTGCAATGCTCTTACAAGAGTTGTTTTGCCATTACCGCAAGTACCGCAAAGAACTATTCCTGTTTTGTGCGACTTTGCTGTTAGTGCATCTGCCATTTTTTTGATGGCAGAGTTCGTCTCCTCACTCTCCTGATACTTCATATTGCGTGATGCAACCTCAGCCCTATATGCAGCCGTTAGCAATATTCTGACCTCTTCTGGGGGTAAGTTAATCTTGAAGCCAGTCCGAGTAATCCTCTGCTGAAGTAGCACTGACATCAAATCCGATATCTTTTTCGTAGTTACGTTGTTTTGATTTTCCATTTGTTCTCTCCTTTCTATGCTCTTTTTTGTGTTGTTGAAGTTGTATCCTTAGCCAATCTACAAAATGTGCTTTAATATCAGCATCATTTGCGTGAGTAGTGTTTTTGCATTTTTGTTCAAGTTCAAAATCATCAATATATCTCAGCAACTCATCTTTTGTCGTTTTAAATCGCATCAATATATTCTTTTGCCAATTTTGGTTATCTCTTAAATCTTGCGTTAACTCTACTTCGCTTGTATGCGATATAGTGTGTGTGATATTATTATTTTCTTTTATTTCTTTTTCTTTTCTTTTATTTGCATCATTTTGCTTTGCATTTGCATTGAGTTTGCATTTATTCTCTGATTTCCAACGAGTTTCACTTGCCTTTCTGCGTTGTTGGCTAACCTCTTTTTGTTTCTCTAATCGGGTATTTACAGCACTGCTCCAAAACTCAACATCGTTGTGTTCAAACAAACCACTGCACTCAATTATGTTTTGTACTACATTTGTATCAACGTGTAATACAAATGCAATACTTTTGTATGCCGATATAGGCAACCTTCCACCTTGCTCATATAAATGTTCTATGAGACACCAGTAGATACCAACACCTGCCACGCCATACTCTGCCAACAGCATTTGTATTTTGGGATCGTTTCTTGCTCCGTAATCGTGAGGAAAGTAATATGCTCTCTTTGCCATTCTCTTAATTCATTAACTGCTATTTCTAATATTTTTGTTTGCTCACAAAAATAGATTATAGTTTAGTGCGTGTAGTGGTATAATTATATAAAGAGTTGTTAGTTGTTAGAAGTAGGGAGGTCTCCTATGCGACGGAGGGAAACAGTGCCCAGCACGACGGAGTTGGTCTGAAAGACCTGGGAGAACTTGTTCTCCTACTTAATAGCCGTAGGTTTTCAAACCTACGGAAAAAGAGATATGCCACACCACCTCACCGTCTTTGCAGACGGATAAAGATTATTCATCAATAACCACGGACTATGTGGCACGCTCTTTGTATTATAACAATATATGGGATAGAAGAAATGGATAAAGTTTTTTGTGGATTAACTTGACAAAATGAATGACCTTTATTATTTTTGAAACAGATTGAGATAAATACTACATGCTATTAA
>JAFXDI010000007.1 GCA_017521245.1 Bacteroidales bacterium | reverse complement strand
TCAAACTCTTCGTTGTAATTATGTTTTGTTATTTATTTTTTACTGTAAATAACCTGATCCGATGCTCAATTTAAACTCGTCTAAAAGTTATTGACGTTGACGTTTTTTACTCGTCTCGTACTACTTTGTCTTTTTCAAATATTCAATGATCTCTTTTTTTTGTTGCCCTCGGTTTTATTCCGAAAGCGGATACAAAAGTACAGCACATTTTTTAATCTACCAAATTTTTTAGTAAGAATTTTTCAAAAAAATTTACGCTTGTTTTTTTAATCTTTACTTATTCTATTGTTTTTCAATGCATTAAAGTACGTTTTTTATTTTTGTTTTTTTTGAACTTTTTTTATGCTGTTTTGTTCAGTAAATAGGGAGAGCATCTTTTTCTTATCTTTGACGCCCTCCCTATTCAATTTTTATTTCTTAGAGTTTTATATCTCTTGTGTTAGTTGGTTTATTACCGAATAGACAGGCAATCTATTATATAAAATATTATATACGGCTTCAAGGATTGGCATATTTACGTTGTAGCGTTCGTTTATTTCGTGCATACATTTTGTTCCGTAATATCCTTCGGCTATCATCTCCATCTCTATTTGTGCCGTCTTTACCGAATAGCCTTTTCCTATCATTGTTCCAAAGGTATGGTTTCGACTGAAATGCGAATATCCTGTTACCAGAAGGTCTCCCAAATATACCGATTTGCAGATTTCTCGTTCAGACATAGGTTTTACTGCATCAATAAAACGTTTGACTTCACGTATCGCACTCGACATTAACACTGCCTTAAAGTTATCTCCAAGTTTTAGCCCATGACAGATTCCTGCGGCTACGGCATATACATTTTTAAGCACTGCGGCATATTCTATTCCCACAACGTCGGTTGAGGTTTTTGCTATCAAGAAACGATTGCTTAGGAGTTTTGCTATTGCACCTGCTTTTTCCAAGTTTGAACAACCTACTGTCAGATACGACAATCTTTCTAATGCTACCTCCTCAGCATGGCATGGACCTGCTACTACGGCAAGGTTCTCCTCTTCTACTTTATATACCTCTTTTAGATAGTCGGTTACTATCATATTTTCATCGGGAACTATTCCTTTAATGGCCGATACTATAAACTTACCATTAAGTGATGTCCTCAACTTTTTGAGGTGTGTTTTTATAAAGGGCGACGGGGTTACAAATATCAGTGTGTCTGATTTTTTTATTACCTCGTTTAGGTTGCTGGTAAAGTTTATTCGGTTTATGTCGAATTTTACACTCGACAGATAAACCGGATTACGTCCCAAACGTTTGAAGTCGGCTATACGATCTTTGCGTCGCATATACCAATTTATCTCTTCAACGTTTGTCAGCACCAATTTTGCGATTGCTGTTGCCCACGTTCCGCCTCCGATTATGGCTACTTTGCCTGGTAACTCCATTATATTACTGTTTTGTTATTTACTCTTCTGCTGTCTCTTCTTTCTTTACTCTCTTCTCGGGACGCATTTGAGGGAAGAACAACACCTCTTGTATTGTGGTTTGTCCTGTCATCAGCATTACCAAACGGTCCATTCCTATTCCCATTCCTGATGTGGGAGGCATTCCGTATTCAAGAGCACGTAAGAAGTCGGCATCGATAAACATTGCCTCATCATCACCTTTTTCTGATAATCGCAACTGCTCCTCAAAACGATAGCGTTGATCAATAGGATCGTTCAACTCAGAGTATGCGTTACACAACTCTTTTCCGTTTACCATCAACTCAAAGCGTTCGGTTAACTCAGGATTGCTGCGGTGACGTTTTGTTAGAGGCGACATCTCTATTGGATAGTCGGTTATGAAGGTTGGTTGTATGTAGTTACCTTCGCATTTCTCACCGAATATCTCATCAATAAGTTTTCCTTTTCCCATAGAGGCATCTGTTTCAATGTGTAGTTGTTTACACACTTCACGTAATGCGTCTTCATCCATTCCTGTTATATCCACTCCTGTAAACTCTTTTATTGCCTCAGTCATGGTTACTCGTTTGAATGGTGCTTTGAAACTTATTATGTTGTCTCCTACTTTTACATCGGTTGTTCCGTTTACATCGAGTGCTATTTTTTCAAGCATCTTCTCGGTAAACTCCATCATCCAGTTATAGTCTTTGTATGAGACATATATCTCCATACATGTAAACTCTGGGTTGTGTGTACGGTCCATTCCTTCGTTGCGGAAGTTCTTTGAGAACTCATACACTCCCTCAAAACCTCCCACTATCAAGCGTTTTAGATACAACTCGTTTGCTATACGCAGATACAAAGGTATATCTAATGCATTGTGGTGAGTGATAAAGGGACGTGCGGCTGCTCCTCCGGGTATTGATTGTAATACCGGAGTTTCAACCTCCATATATCCTTGTGCGTTGAAGTACTCACGCATTGAGGTATATACTTTATTACGTTTTACGAATATATCTTTTACTCCTTCGTTTACTACTAAATCGACATAGCGTTGACGGAAACGTTGCTCGGGATCATCAAAGGCATCGTACGCAACACCATCTTTCATTTTTACTATTGGTAATGGACGCAACGATTTTGACAACAATGTTAACGATTGTGCATGTATTGTTATCTCTCCCATTTGTGTACGGAACACGTATCCTGTTATTCCGATAAAGTCGCCTATATCTAATAATTTCTTGAATAGTATGTTATAAAGATCTTTGTTTTCATCGGGGCATATTTCATCGCGTGATACATATACTTGTATTCTGCCTGTTGAGTCTTTCAACTCCATGAACGATGCTTTTCCCATTATACGGCGACTCATAATACGTCCTGCTACCGACACTTGTCTTACAGGAGCATCATCTGAGAAGTTCTCTTTTATCTCTGTTGCGTATCCATCAACTTTATATTCTGCTGCGGGATAGGGTTCTATTCCCATTGCTTTAATTTGCTCGAGCGAATTGCGTCGAACTATCTCCTGCTCACTTAATTCTGATATATCCATTTTTGTATTTTATTTCGTTTTTACAAGGTTTTTGAGTTCGAACAAAGTCGGACTAAACCAATTTTACCCCAAAAGTATAAATTTTATTACAATATTCATATTTATTGAGCAAAAAAGATTGATTTTTGAGCAAATTATTGTTTTCTGAAATGCTCTACTATTATTCTACTGACATTAAAATAGTATCCTTCAGTTATTCCGTTTTCAACCTCTATGAAATCGTACATAGGTTCAACAAAGGTGTAGTCACGAGGGGTAAGGCCAAAACAGTATATTACATCGTAAGGATGAATTGATGATATTACATACCATGCCGACTCAGGAGAGAGTCCATCGCCCGATGATATTATCACTCCTAATAGTTGTCGCAACTTATGTTCCCATATTGCAGCATTCTCACGCTCTCCCTTTTGAGTATAGGCATACGACAACAATTTCATTTGACGTAATTCAAAGGGGTAATCCGACAGTACGGTCATTGCGTTATGTATTATCTTATCCAACTCCTCTGGTGTGTGATTACTTTTACGATACAAGTCTGTTGCCTTCTCTCTGTTGTATTTTACATCGCGATAGGGATCGTAATCCTCTTGATATGAGTAGCCATAATACAGCCTCTCCCACTCGGTGGGGGTTAATGTGGTATCTCCGTCACAAAATCGAGTAAAAAGTTTTGGATAGTAGTAGTGCGATGAGGGATTATTTACATCTTGCTCTATCTCCGCAAAATCAGGAACTGTATATGTATCTCCATCCTCTTGAGCAAACATCGCAAAAGGAAGAAGCAACATTATTAATATATATAGGTGTTTCATCTACTTGGCTATTTTGTGCCAAAGTTAATAATTTTTAGGGGCAGTTCAAAACAAGAAATTGCAATATTAAAGAATCTTTTTGTTTATCAATTACAACTCTCCACCTTTTATCTTTTTATATATTGCCTCGCAAGCATCCTCAAGCAGGTTGAGAACATTCTCAAATCCATCCGCTCCACCATAATAGGGATCTGGAACGCAATCCATCTGGTAATGTTCAAAGAAATCGGCAATACGCAACACCTTGTCACGCCCATCAATGGTGGGTGCTAAACGGCGTAAGTCATCATAGTTTGCATCATCCATAGCAAATATATAGTCAAAGCGATCAAAGTCATCTGCTGTTACTCTACGTGAATGGTGGTCAAAAACATACCCACGTCTTGCTCCATGCGCTCTCATTCGAGGATCAGGCAACGAGCCTGCATGGCCTCCGTATGTTCCAGCCGAATCAATTAAGAAATAATCCTCCTCTCCCGCATCTTTTACTATTTTGTGCATTATTGCATCTGCCGCAGGAGAGCGACATATATTACCTAAACATACAAACAATAACGATTTTTTATTTATTGGGGTTGTACTATTCATTTTGGTTTTGGGTTTATGATATTTTACTTCTGATTATCATGCAAGCTTATTTAGACTCTTTAGTTTTTTAAGCTCTTACTCTTATTCATTAGAACGTTCTTCTCCCATCCAACAAAAAACAAGGATAATGGGAGCAATCCGATCATCGCACTAAAAATTATCCCTTGCCAAGTAGGATTGTTGCTGCACTATTAATAATAGATTTAATAACCCATATTGATAAAACTATTACAGCAACACATGCTACTATCGAAAAAAGAATCATTAATATATCTTTCAATAAGCTTATCAATAAAAAAATAAAACTCCATTCTACTATTAAGAAAAGATTTTATCTATTCTTATTTTTTCTCCTTTTACAAAGGTAAAGTTTTTTGAATAAAAAAGCAACTGTTCAAAACTTGAGCAGTTGCTTTATGAGTTAATTATCGTTACTTAAGTAACTTATTAGTTTTTCTCTACTGGAAGAACTGATACGTATGAGCGATTCTCTTTTTTACGTACAAAAGTTACTTGTCCGTCAATTAGAGCGAAAAGAGTGTGATCTTTTCCCATTCCTACGTTCTCACCTGCGTGATGAACTGTTCCTCTTTGACGTACGATTATATTGCCTGCTTTGGCGAATTGTCCACCAAATACTTTTACTCCAAGTCGTTTGCTTTCTGATTCACGACCGTTCTTTGAACTACCGACACCTTTCTTATGAGCCATCTTCTTATAATTTTAATAGTTAGGCAACAATTTCTTTAATTAACACTTGTGAGAAACATTGACGATGACCGTTACGTTTACGGTATCCTTTTCTGCGTTTCTTTTTGAACACGATTATGCGCTCGCCTTTTAGGTGGTCTAATACCTCGCAAACTACTTTTGCGCCTTCAATAGCTGGTGCGCCAATCTTTACCTCTCCGTCGTTGTCAATCAACAACACTTTCTCAAATTCTACTGCTGAACCTTTGTCTGCGTTCAAGCGGTGAACATACAATTTTTTGCCTGCTTCGGCACGGAATTGTTGTCCTTGAATTTCTACAATTGCGTACATTTAGTTATTATTTTTTTAACTGGTACCTCCGGCAGGTGAACTCCACTCGTTGGGGTTGCTTACCAAACCTGTCGCGGAATAGCGGGTGCAAAGATAATAACTTTATTTTAAACTTGCAAAATTTGTTGTAAAATTAAAAAACTATTTTACCACTTTCAAAACCCGCTCTCCTACTTTTACTACTATAACTCCTGTTGCGTTTGTAGGGATTGTGGTTACACTATCTTCTGCTATTGCGCTTGCCACTACTACTCCACTCGTTGTAAAGAGTGTTATCTCTTCGCCTGCTGTTGTTCCAAAGAGTTTTATTTCTCTATCAATTACTGCAACCTTTATTGTTTGTGCTTCCTCTGTTGAAATAACTCCTGATGCCTCGCTAAAGTTGGCTACATAGTCGGTATGTTCGGTAATGGTTGCCGTATATGGATTCTTATGTGAAACCTCTGCTCCTCCTACTGTCCAATTCAGGAACTCATATCCTTCGGCTGGTGTTGCTGTAAGGGTTACCTCTTCACCTGAATTTACCTTGTTTGCCGAGATTTCAGTTGTTCCTTTTTCTTTGTCTGAAGGGGTTGCTGTTACATATAGATCATACTCTTCTCCTAAATAACCCTCTGTAAATACGAATGGTTTTGATATATATTCATTTGTTCCCTCTGTTATCATTTGCACATCGTACATACATGCTATAAGGTTTTTATTTGATCCAACGCTATAAAGTTTATTAGTTTCAATTTTATTAATTTCAAAATCCCAATATCCGATAAGCGCTTCATCCGTTACATCGTTTTGGTGCTGCATTGCTGCTTTTACTTCATCGGCAGTAATTGCTTTTTTATAGAGGCGAACGTCATCAATTGTTCCGTCTATTGCTGCTCTGGCAAAGGCAGGCCCACCAACCATAATTACATTTGATGATCTCCATGAATACAGGCCATAATACACATCTTCAGAAGCCATCAATTTTCCATTTACATATAGTTCAATTATTCTATTTGCTTTATATCCTAAAACCACCGCAATATGATACCATTTTTGTGGCTCTAACTTAACATAACTTGGAGGGGTAAGAACTTCTCCTGCTGATGAATTTGTTCGACAACTTAAACTTAAATTACCCTCTTTTAATCTATCTCCGTAATCTGTTATACTTCCTTCCTTCGCAATAGTACTCCACATATAACCCCAATCACTTGCAGGCCATCCATCTTCAGGGGTACGTATATTCAATAGTTGAGTACCGCCGTCCTCATGATTAAACTCTTTGAAATATATCCAGAATGTTATTGAGAATGGGGTTTGGTCGTTAAATCCAAGTTGAGAAGCAGGAATACCAAACGCCTTCCCTTGTAACGATGCTCCGTATATCATTTCATCTGATTTTACGAAGTTGGCTATATAGTTTGAGTTTGAGGTTACAAGTGTTGTATATGGGTTCTGAACAGACAACAGCTTACCATTTAGTGTCCAATTTGCAAATCGATACCCATCTTTGGGTGTTGCTGTTATGGTTACGCTATCTCCTTCGGCGACTGATGTTAAAGAGACTGTTGCTGTTCCCTTTGTTTCATCTGTCGATATTGCAGTTACCGAAAAGTTTAATTCATGCAACCCAAATTGTTCATCAAGGTATGCTATACGAGAGGTTACATAATTTCTCAAGAAATCAACCTCTGCCTCATACGAGCCTCGTGCTTCAAGTTCGCGATATACTTTTGTATTTAGTATTTTCCATACATTGAAGTTATTTTGTTGTGATGTTTGCAGATACTCTTCTGTGTTGTTTATATAGTTTATCATAAACTCTTTTACTCCTGCTTTTCGCAACTCTTCCCAACGTGCTTTTACTGCCGATACAAAGCCTGCATCTTGCCACCAACGAGAAATCCACGTTTTGGGTTCGTGTGCATTTGTTCGCATCATAAGGGTTGTTGCATCACCCAAACGATCATCGTTGTTGAAGGCTATATCAAAGTCCCATAGTGGTCCAAATTTAAAGACGTCATCTCGCTCTTTATACATATAGGTACTCCACCATGCGTCTGAGTTTCCGAACAACTCACATGCTATATACCAATCTACCATTGAGGCTTCATCTATGTATTTTCGCCATCCCAACTCTGCATCGGTAAAGTTGGTGCTGAACAGTGCATTCTCCATACTTTGGGTGTAGTTTGAGATATAGGTATATTGGTCTGAGTTTATCTCATCATCTTTGGGGTATTTGATTGTTACCTTCATGCCTTGTGAAGTTTGGAACCATGAGATTTCACTATCGGCAAAGCCGTCAACTTCAATTAGGTATCCGCCTGTTATTTCTGCATCACTCATTGTGGTTGTGGTCTCTTGCTCGGTTACGGGTACTCGTTTAGGTTTAACCTCTACTTGGTCGGTTAGCATATAACTTCCCAAATTCTCTCCATTCAAAACTACATCAACAAATGTTACCGATGGAGTAAAACCAAAGTTCATCATATTTCGTGCGGTCTCTAATGCAAGGGCATTACGCATTAGTGTTTTATCGGCATAGTTGGCTAACAATACCCAGTTTTTCTCTTTGGCTTCGTTACCCAAGAATTTGATTTTTTCATCAAATTTCAAGCGGTAGGGTTTCTTTGCCATTCCCCATGTTGAGTTTCCGCGTCCTTTTATCTCGGTGAGAACCTCTGTTATATTATCCTCTTCATTTTCTGCTCCTCGAACTGTTACGTATGCGTTTACATAATCTTCTTTGCTGGTTACTCCAAATCCGTTTTCGGTGTTGATATATATTGTTGGAACGGTTGTGAGTTGCTTATAGTTGTCGGTAAAGTTGGCAACCAAATCAACATCTTCTGTAATTGCAATCTCGTATGATGTGGAGGTTGATACAACCTCGCCGTTTACTGTCCAATTTACAAATTTGCATCCACCTCCCGGTTTTGCAGTAAACAACACCTCTTGGTCTTCATAAACTCTACCTGTTTGTGTTGCTGTTACCGACCCTTGTTTTGGATTAGCGGAAGAGGCGTTTACTTGAAATATTTTTGAGCGTGTAAAGTTTGCAATATACTCTTTATCACCTTCGGTTACGTCATAGAAGTGTGCATCGGTTGATACAACCTCGCCGTTTACTGTCCAATTTACAAACTTATAAGAGGGATCGGTTGGGGTTGCCACCAATACAAGTGGCTCGGTTTGAGAGGTTACCTCTGTTGTCCCCTCTGTTCCAACATACGCTGTTCCCATTGATGCATCATTTACTGCGGTAGTAATTGTGCGGGGTGCTATATCCACAGGGTACTCATACACCTCAAACTCCCACATATCTAAGCTATAACCAAAATATACCGAAGCTGAAGTAGTTAATATTCTTACATATTTTGCAACAACAGGAACTAACGTGTTTTTAGTAATCAAATATCTTGAACTATGTTGATGATATTTGGCCTCTCCTTTTTTGATGTAAGTTCCCTTAAGATCGTACCAATGCTTATTATCTGTTGATACCTGAATCTTTGCCTCTGAAGGAAGTCCTTCACTTCCGAAATAGAGCCTAATGTTCTCGATTACAGACTCCTTTGCCAATTCAACCGTAACTGTTGATCCTGAAGTTACTCCTTGGTTTATATAGACATTGGTATGATAAAGTCCGTCAATTATTTTTGTGCCATCAACAACTCTACCTGAGCTGCTACTTGATGCCGGAAGTTTTATTTGACAAGATACGAGTTCCAACTTTTTAAGGGGTACTTGAAAGTTTGCAACATACTCAACTTCTGATTGTATAGTTATACTATACTCAGGGTTGATACTAACCACCTTGCCATCTACTGTCCAATTTACAAATTCGTAACCTTCGTTAGGAAAAGCCAAGAGTGTTATCTTTTCACCTTCATATAAATCTCGGTTAATCTCTATTACGCTTCCCATTGCAGGATTGTTTGAGATTATACTAATTCCATATTTTGGGAGCTCCTCAAAGTTTGCAACATAGTGTTTATCTCCTTCGGTTGTATCAACATACGAAGTTTCGGTTGATACTACCTCTCCGTTTAGAGTCCAATTTACAAACCTGCAATTACTATATGATTGCGCTCTTACGGTTACTGCTCCTGTCTGGTTTGTAACCTCGTTAATCTCTATGAGGCCAATAAACGCGTTTCCCAACGAAGGATCGTTTTCAGATACCGAAATTGTTCTTGGGGCAACCTCTTGAGAAAACAATTCTTGGTTGCTTAATAATGACATTAATGACATTAAAGCAAATAGTAATATTCTCTTCATAGCGGTTCTGTTTTTTATGGTTATTATTCTCAATATAGGTGCAATTCTTATTTTCAAATATAGAAACAAACGAGCAAGAAATATCAAGTTTACTTGAATATTTATCATAGCGAGTGCAGACTATATTTGTTGTTTTTGACAAATATATGAAATTATTTTTACAATTCCAATAGCTTTATAATGGGGGGGGGGTAAATAACTGATTTACTGCGCATTATCCTCTTTATTTTTTTAATCAGAGAGAAGAATTAATTCTTCTCTCTACTAATTTCTCATTACTCGTTATTATTCATAATATTTAAACTTTGCAATAACTTATCCGCAAACGGAAACGAGCCATTTTCAAGTAACATCTTCAAATCGATTTGTCCCATTTTAAATAGGTCTAATAAAAATTCGTTTGAGGCTATGCGATATACAGGCGATGATACAGATTCGGTTATGTTTATATCAAACTCCACATTTTTTACTTGCTCTTCATCTACATTGTTGAGTGTTTCAAGATTATCTTCTCCTACTATTTTTTTGTATCGTTCCATATCGTAATATTGCTGTATGGTTTTTACCAGTTTGGTATCACGATCGGTACGGAAACATTTGAAACTCTCAAACAAATCTACAAGATTAAGCGATGAGTTTTGCATCTGCTGCACATATAGTGCGTAAGGTGTTCCCGATGGTGCAGCCTTACCCTGTATTGCCCCATGCACTCCCGAAATGTTTTCGAACATTTTCATTTGAAGTGACAACATATCGTATGCTCCTACGTTTGTTCCATTAACTGTTATCTGTTGCGGAGAGGGTATTCCCGGTCGTGGTCGGTATCTTATTATACCGTTATAACGTGTCCACTCATCGGCTAAATCCTCCACTGTCATTCCATCAGGAAGTGCATCTTCGGGAAAGAGCAATACTCCTTTTGCACTCGATCCCATTATGAAATCAAGCATAGTTATCATTCGGTTTATATAGCGTTGTTGGTCAATTACATCCTCTACCAACGAGTGTACTTCGCCATCTACTAACGGATAGAGTTTAATTGTATAGGGATGCGACTCATGCCAATAGGGAGTTTCGCCCTCATCAAGTATATGCCCAAGTGGTGAAAGGTGACGGAAGTACCATACCTTATCGATAAACCACTCTGTTTTTATCAGTGGCACTTGCTCCTTATCCACGCCTTGCTCTTGTGCCTCTTTTATACGGCGAGAGTTCTCAGCCTCTATCTCCTCTATTGCTGACACCTCTGCTTTATATATTGTTCCATCAAGGGTATCGTGGCAACGCAACATCTCTCTGCTCTCATTATGCCACACCTCTATTACCCTACACATATTGTTCTCTGAGGGGGTATAGAAATCAATATTGTCGGTTGGCTCGTTTGAGAGTGTTGGATAGCGTTGTTCAAAATGAACATCCCTAACATCGCTATATATTTGACGTAGTGCAATGGCTCGTTGTCTGTTACCTTTTGCATAACGCGAGACAAGGTCGGCAATTGGCATATCGTGCAACTCGCCTATTAGATTACAATCTAAATGACGTATGTCATTCATCCGGTTAAAGAATAGACGCGAGGGTGAGATTTGATCAACCCATACATCGGTTTTTCCGTTACGTGTAGCATGAATAATTTTGTGAGCACAACTTCCCGATATCACAAACTCTTCGAGTGTTCTGCCATCTAACTCCCACACTCTATTGTGTTGGTGTACATACTCTACCGCACTACTTAATATCTCGCCTAAGGGTTGTTCGTTTCGGTCACGTGCAACACATATTGGCTGCGTTCGCATTGAGCGGAACTGCCCCACTATATTTTTTACCAACTGACGTATCAGATTGTTTTTAAGTGGTACTTTGCCTTGTTCCTTTAGATACTCCTCTTCGGTTATAGTACGCCCATCGGAGAGGGTTATAGGATCGTTCCACTGACGACCAAAGGTGTAGTTGCGATTTCGTTCTCGGTTTTTGCGATGCTCTTGAAGTTCATCCCAAGCCCTATACGCCATTTGAAGGATCTCTTTATCCTCTTTAAAGGTCACATCTTTGAACCTTTTCTTCTCCGCTTTGTCTGTTTGGGGCAATAGCGTTTGGTTGTTAAAGTGTCGGTAATCGACTCTGTTTCTCTTTTTCATGGTTATATTTTTATTTAGTTTTTTACTTTGCAAATAAACCTTTTATATCTTTTGTCCGGGTGGTAAATTTATACTTTTACACCTACTCTATTCAGATAATTTTACCATTCAATGGCTGACTCCTCTTAATATTTTTGCTTAAAATTTTAATTGTTTATTTTTATGGAAAAGTTATCAAAAGAGATTCCCCTTCTGGGTATCTCAAATAGTAGTGTTGCAGATATTTGCAACGATGGTGAGTGTTGCGATATTGTGAATATGCGTAACGATTGTGGTGTATGGAATGTGTGTGGCAAACCCGAAAAGGTGTTAGATGGTAATAGTGAAGGGAGAATTTGTAAATATATTCACTGTAACAACAACTATGCTCATCTTATTTCGTATGACGGAAGCACCGTTAGGTGGGAGGCTAATATTGTGAATAACCAAAGTGTGAAGGTTGGAGAGATTATTGCAGAGATTAAAAATGTATCTTCGTTTGAGAGTGTTGGTAATATTCTTATTTTGGTTTGCGAAGGAGGTAATCAGTTTTCGGTTTTTGGCGATAATAGATACTCTCATATTGGAACAATTGAATCACCTACCCTATCGTTTAATCTTGAACTTTCGCATGTGGCTAAAACTATTGCAGACCCTGCCAATCTACCCCACAAGCACACTGAAAGTATAAATAAAGAGAAGAACTATACCTTTATTGCTGAGAGGTTTTACAAACAAGTTATTGCGATAAAAGAGAACAACGGTACATTAAATTCTCCCTTTTTGGTAAGGTATGCTCTAAAGCTTTATGATGGGTCTTATATTAAACCATCTGCTCCTATCCTTATGATGCCAACCGATGATATCAGGAAAGGTTATACTAACACTATCAAAATATTAAAGAACGAAAATGATAAATACTCAATTAACTACATAGGGACCAATTACAAGTGCTACAATCTATTTTTTAATGCTTACGAGATTCCTTCGGCAAAGTGGGACAATATTATCAGCAGTGTTGATATTTTTATATCCAGACCTATATCTGTTGCCTCTGAGAATTTTGATTTGGTTAGTTATAAAAATGAACATCAAGGAGAAAGCGAGGAGGAAATTTTTGTTGATATTGAATACCCCACTCTTTCAGATATTGAGTTTAGGGAGAAGATTAACGACGAGACTCTTTTTTATAAAATTGCTTCATTTAAATTAGAGGAGCTTAGGAATAGTGATACCTTTAAGGAGAAACTTTATATCCCTTATAAGTTTGAGAATTTGCCTTCGCAAGACTCCCTCCCCATAGACAACTATTCGCACTACGATATTTTTGGCAATGTGTCGCTCCTTTATAACTCGAGACTACACTTTGGGAATGTTCGCAGATACTTACCTAAGGTGTTTAATCTCTCAAATTTTATTGTATCGCAAAACGAGTTTAACAAAAAGATTTCGGAGTGCAGTTTCAGCGGTGCAGTGAGTTGCCACATAAAAGTCAGCATCAATGACGATAGCGGAATAAAATATGTTGAGATGGATTTGCCTATTCATAAAGAGGGATATATGTCTCCCTACATTTCATATCCCGACAGCAGAGCCTATTCAATGGAGATATGGATTAAATATAGCGATGGAACAATACGTTATAAGTTATTCCCTTTAAAAAGTTCAAAGGTTGAGAATATGGCATATTATATCAGTTCGCAATTTAACGGCATTGAACTTGATGAGTATAATGGCGACATTCCCTCACTAAAGCAAAGGGATTACGACTCGTTCCCAAACCTTTTGAGGGTTTCAAATCACGAAAATCCTTTCTACTTTCCTCAGGAGTTGAGTTATAGTGTATCTAACGGAGAGATACTGAATATTTCAGCTGTTACCGCCGAATTGTCGCAAGGCAGATATGGTGAGTTTCCTCTATATATTTTTACTTCGGATGGTATTTGGACTCTGCAACAGGGTTCCGAAGAGGTTGTTTATCAGACACTGCTCCCTGTTAGCAGAGATATTGCTATCTCAAATAAAGGTATTGCCAGCACCGATAACGCTATTGTATTTTTAGCAGACAAAGGATTGATGCTCCTATCAGGTAGCAGTGTAACGCAACTCTCATCGTTTGGTCTGGAGCGTTCCGATATTATCGCACCAATAGAGGTTGAGGGTAATGAGGTTACTATTAAATCGGATCAGACGTGTGTTGACAATTTTAAGGAGTATATAAAAAACTCTCATATCAAGTTTAATTATAGCAACAACGAACTTCTGTTTTTAAATAGTGGTAAAGAGTATCTTTACTCTTTCTCATTAAATGGCACAGGCTGGAGTAGAATAGAGTTTACAAACACTCCTTTGCTCTTATTCTTAAATATATATCCCGACCTCTATGTTTGTGACTCAACAGGTAGTTTATATAATCTCTCAAGAGAGATAATGAATGAAAGTTTACCTTTCATTGTAACCACTCGGGCAATTAAGGGGATTGATAATTTTAGGTTTAAACAACTTAAAGAGGTTTTTATTAAAGGTGAATTGGATTTTATTGAAGATAGCGTTTATGTCACTATTCTTGGCTCTAATTTACCCGACAGGGATTTTTTACCAATAGCGAGTTACTCGTTAAAGAACTCTTTTGTTGATGGAGTAAGAATACCTGTATTTTCTCCTGCATATAAATATTTTAGGGTATCGGTTTATGGTAACGGAAAGAGCGGAATGAATATTAATGGTATTATTCTTATGTTCACTATTAAATACGGGATGAAAGCAAGATAAGGGATAATTTATCTACTCAAAAATTGTTAATGAATCGAAAAAAACTACTACCTTTGCATCATTAAAATTTAGTTGTTTTTACTTATAAATAGTTGATAAAGAAATGAAGAGGTTTTTAATTCTATCTCTCCTATTTGTTTTTACAATGGGAGTTAGTGCTCAAGGAGTTTTTGGTGTTGGAGATAAAAAGGTAGATCTTACCATTGGTGTTGGAAAAGTAAGACATACTGGTGCAACTTTTGATCAACACGTTAATATGGAGTGGGGTGTTGCAAAGATAGCCGATAAGTTTACCATTGGTGTTGGTTTCTCAGTAAACAATACATACGGAGGCAAGGTTGTTGGTACAATTTATGGAGAGTATGATTATAAATATACTCAAACACATATTGGAAGAGTTTACAATATGAGAGAAGATCGTTGGGTAAATACGAGTGAAACCAGAAAAATTAGGAGACATGATACAGGTTCAGCAACTGCCGATATAAAAAGAGAGGACGTTAATGCTATGGCAATAGTATCGTTCCATTATAGTCCTATTAAAAAACTTGATACCTACGCAAGATTAGGTTTAGGTATTGGATGCAAAACATATCTCTTCAAAAATATACGAGATGAAAAGGGATTTAAAAAGGCTGATGAAAAAATAGAGATAAATAATAACAATATGCATGGTACTACCACATTTAAGTACAACGACCTTGACCATGTTACTTGGAGCGGATATAAGGCTAAACCTGCTGCCGCTATGGCATTATATGTTGGAGCAACTTATTACATTACCGACAATTGGGGTGTTGATGCTCAAATTGGTATGATAAGCAGTGTTCTTAAAAAAACTTATGAAAACTCATTTGCTGTTTTTGCTGTGGGTGCTTCATATAAGTTCTAAAAGAAGTTTGAGAATCTTAAATAACAGACTATCCCCAAAGCCTAAG
This sequence comes from Bacteroidales bacterium, assembly GCA_017521245.1. Lineage (NCBI taxonomy): Bacteria > Pseudomonadati > Bacteroidota > Bacteroidia > Bacteroidales > Bacteroidales bacterium. The sequence goes on along the minus strand of JAFXDI010000007.1, from coordinate 18,264 downwards.
GCTTTGGGGATAGTTTTTTTACATAGATTTATTGAGTTTAATCTTTCTTTAAAGCAAAAAAAGTACTTTTATCAAGTATGCGGATAATAAAGCTCAATTTACTATATTTTCTAAAATGGAATAAATGTATAATTTACTTTTTTAATAGGATTATAACAACAAAACACTTTGCTATCAAGCAAAGTGTTTTGTTTATCTATTAATGAGTTTTACTTACAAATATCTATTGCTCGTTGAAGGGCAGAGATAAATTTGTCGCACTCTGCTTTGGTATTGTATAGGGCAAATGAGACTCTTACTACTCCGGGTATGCCTAATATATCCATTAGGGGTTGAGCACATAGGTGACCTGTGCGGACTGCGACTCCTTGTTTGTCTAATAACATTCCTATGTCGTATGGGTGGATACCCTCTACATTAAACGATATTACTCCGCTTTTGTGTGATGAGTTGCCATAGATTACTACCCCCTCAATTGCTTTTATCTTTTCGGTTGTATATTGCAACAACTCGGTTTCGTGTGTTGCAATGTTCTCTATTCCTAACTCTTCAACATAGTTTAGGGCTGCGGTCATTGCCATTACTCCTACATAGTCGGGTGTTCCTGCCTCAAACTTAAAGGGCAGTTCATTATAGGTGGTCTTTTCAAAGGTTACCTTTCCTATCATCTCTCCTCCGCCCTGATAGGGTGGCATCTTATCTAACCACTCCTCTTTACCATACAACACTCCTACTCCTGTGGGTGCATATATTTTGTGGCCTGAGAAGACGTAAAAATCTACATCCAATGCCTGTACATCAACCTTTATGTGTGGTGCTCCTTGTGCTCCGTCAACGAGTACGGGTACATTGTGTGAGTGGGCTATTGTGATTATCTCCTCTATGGGGTTTACTGTTCCTAATACATTTGAGACATGGGCTACCGATACCAGTTTTGTACGCTCGGTTATGAGTGAACGGAACGCATCCATATCAAGTTCTCCCTCTGATGTTATGGGTATTACTTTTAGTTTTATACCCTTTTTTCCCTCTAACATTTGCCATGGAACTATATTTGAGTGGTGTTCCATTGCTGAGATTATAACCTCATCTCTCTCATTGAAGAATGCCTCAGAGAATGATGATGCTACAAGGTTTATACTTTCGGTTGTTCCGCGTGTAAAGATTATCTCTTTTGTTGATTTGGCATTTAGGAATTGACGTACCTTTTCGCGTCCGCCTTCATGCCCTTCGGTGGATAGTTGACTTAGGTGGTGTACTCCGCGATGCACATTGGCATTTATGGTACAATAGGCATTTGATATTGCATCTATTACAACTCTTGGTTTTTGTGTTGTAGCGGCATTATCGAGATAGACAAGTGGTCGTTTATATACCTCTTGCTTCAATATTGGAAACTCTTCTCTTATTTTGTCAATATCCATCTTTAGTTGTTAGTTGTTAGTTATTAGTTGTTAGCATTTATATTATTTGTTAGGATTTATTTTCTAAAAACTAACAACTACCCCATAGGGGCAGCAATGCTGACAACTAAAAACTAATATTACTTACACATTGTGCAACCTGAACATTTTGTATCGCCTTTGCGTAGGCGATTCTCTATTAATGAACGTAAGCGGTCACGCAATGGTTCTAATTTTATTCTCTGCAATATATCATCGGCAAATGCTAACATAAGCATCATACGTGCCTCATCTTTGGGGATGCCTCGCTGACGCAAATAGAAGAGTGCCGACTCATCTAATTGTCCTACTGTTGCACCATGTCCACACTTTACATCATCGGCATATATCTCTAATTGTGGCTCGGTGTAGATATGGGCTGTTTGCGACATTGATATGTTTTTATTTGATTGTTGCGATATGGTTTTCTCTGCTCCCTCCTCTACCAGAACTTTACCTGTCATTGATACTACTGCACTGTCTGACACTATATTTTTGAATAGTTGATTGCTCTCGCAGTGCGATGCTCTGTGGTGAACTCGAGTATATACGTCAGAGATTTGCTGATTGTCACATATTGACAACCCTGTTATGTTAAGGTTTGCTCCTTTTGCAACCATCTCAACATGGTAGTTTGTGCGTGTCTCTCCATTGTGGAGTGTTATAGGTGCTATAAGCAAATTTGAGTTCGCCTCTTGCTCTGCAAACAGAGTTGCTACTTTGTATGACGATGCGGTTGTCTCTTCAAGTTCGTAATACTCTATTTGTGAATTCTCTCCTGCAAATATCTCTGTTACTTGTGTTGCTAATGTTTGGCACTCCGAGAGGTTATGCTCACACACCAATATTGTTGCGGCACTGTTTTCCCCTGCTACTATCAATAGTCGGCGGTTGGCCATTACCGGCGTTTTGCTATTGAGTATATTAACTATTTGCAGGGGTGTTTGCATTACTACCCCGCTGGGGATATATACCACCACTGCATCTTGTGCCAATGCTGTGTTTAGTGCTACTGTTCCATCAAGAGAGGTTTGTGCCAGCTTGTTGTAATAGCGTTGGGCAAGTTGTGGATATTGGATTGCAAATGCTCCCATATTCATTACCTCTACCTCGCCTATTTTTTCGCATGATTGAGGTATATCGCCTATTACATAAATGGTTTGAGTTTTTAACCCTGGCACACTACATCGATACACCTCTTTTGTTGCCGATTGCGATATTCTGGCAAGATTTATTCCGTAATCAGGTGTATATAGTTTTTCTATATTTATATGACGGAACAGTTCCTCTTTTTGTGAGGGTATGCCATATTGGAGAAAGTTTTTTACTGCCCCCTCGCGTGCATTGTTCATTGCTTCGCATGCTCCCTTGTTTATTAAAGGGAGATGCTCTTCCAATAATTGTTTATATTGTTCTGTTGCTGCCATACTCTTTTACAACTCACCTAATTCTCTCTTAATCCAATCGTAACCTTTCTCTTCGAGTTCTAATGCAAGTTCTGGACCTCCCGATTTTACTATGCGTCCTTTATATAGTACGTGAACAAAGTCGGGTGCTATATAGTCTAACAATCGTTGATAGTGAGTAATTACGATTGTTGCGTTTTGCTCTGTTTTGAGTTTGTTTACTCCTCCTGCTACTACTCGCAAAGCATCTATATCCAAACCGCTATCGGTCTCATCTAATATTGATAGTTTGGGTTGTAGCATCGCCATTTGAAATATCTCGTTTCGTTTCTTCTCTCCTCCTGAGAATCCCTCGTTTACTGAGCGACTTGCAAGTTTGTTATCCAACTCTACAATCTCGCGTTTTTCACGCATTATGCGTAGGAAGTCGGTTGCCGACAGTGGCTCTTCGCCACGATATTTGCGTTGCTCGTTTACGGCTGCTCGCATAAAGTTTACCATACTCACACCCGGTATCTCAACAGGATATTGAAAACTTAAGAATAACCCTTCGTGCGAACGATCTTCGGGAGATAACTCCAATAACTCTTTTCCACAAAATGTTACAGAGCCTCCTGTTACGGTAAAGGCTGGGTTGCCTGCCAACACCGATGCAAAGGTACTTTTACCTGAGCCGTTAGGACCCATTATTGCGTGTACTTCGCCCGGTTTTACTGTTAGGTTTACTCCTCTTAATATCTCTTTTTCGCCTATATTGGCGCGTAAATCTTTTACTTGTAACATATATTTTATTGGTTTATCCTACTGAACCTTCTAACGATACTTGTAATAATTTTTGTGCCTCTACTGCAAACTCCATTGGTAGTTTGTTCATTACCTCTTTTGCGTAACCATTCACAATTAGGGCTACTGCCTCCTCTGTTGGTATTCCGCGTTGATTGCAATAGAATATCTGTTCCTCATTTATTTTTGAGGTTGTTGCTTCGTGTTCAACTACTGCTGTTTTGTTTTTAACATCTACGTATGGGAATGTGTGCGCTCCACACTCTGATGATAACAATAGGCTATCGCACTGGGTATAGTTTCTTGCTCCATCGGCATTGGGGGCTACGCGTACCAATCCGCGATAACTGTTCTGACTCTTTCCTGCCGATATTCCTTTTGAGACAATGGTACTCTTGGTATTCTTACCTAAGTGTATCATCTTTGTTCCTGTATCGGCTTGTTGGTAGTTATTTGTTACTGCAACAGAGTAAAACTCGCCTATAGAGTTGTCTCCTGCAAGAATACAACTTGGATACTTCCATGTTATGGCAGAGCCTGTCTCTACCTGTGTCCACGATAGTTTTGCACTCTCCCTGCAAATGCCTCGCTTGGTTACAAAGTTATATACTCCACCTTTACCCTCTTTGTCGCCCGGGTACCAGTTTTGTACGGTTGAGTATTTTACCTCTGCTCGGTCATTTACAACAATCTCTACTATGGCTGCGTGTAGTTGATTTTCATCACGCATAGGGGCGGTGCATCCTTCAAGGTAACTAACGTAACTCTCTTCATCGGCTACTATTAGTGTACGCTCAAACTGTCCTGTTCCCATTGCGTTTATTCTAAAGTATGTTGACAACTCCATAGGGCAACGTACTCCTTTGGGTATATATACAAATGAGCCATCGCTAAATACTGCCGAGTTTAGGGCTGCATAGAAGTTATCTCTATATCCCACTACGCTACCGAGATATTTTTTTACTAAGTCGGGGTACTCTTTTACTGCTTCGTTAAACGAACAGAATATTACTCCCAACTCAGCCAATTTCTCGCGATAAGTGGTGCGTACCGATACACTATCCATTACGGCATCAACGGCTACTCCTGCCAACTGCATTCGCTCCTCAAGAGGTATTCCCAACTTATCAAAAGTTTTTATAATCTCAGGATCTACCTCATCTAAACTCTTAGGAGCATCTTTTGTTTTGGGTGCGGCATAGTAACTTATTGCCTGAAAATCTATTTCGGGGATATTCAGATGTGCCCACTCCGGCATTGGCATAGTTTTCCAGTAGGCGTATGCTCGTAATCGGAACTCCAAAAGCCACTCAGGCTCGCCTTTTTTCTGTGAGATTAGGCGAATGATATCCTCGTTAAGCCCTACGGGTATAATGTCGGTTTCTATATCGGTAACAAATCCATGTTTATATTCCGAATTTGTTACGTCATCTATTATATTATTCTCTTCTCTCTCCTTTTCTATCTTCATAATCCTAAACTTAACCCTCTTATATGTTAAACATAGTTGCGGTACTGCAAGTTTTAGGTTTTATCTTTTTTTTTACAAGAGGTGTTACTTTGTTATTTTCACTTTTAGTAGCCGAATGTTATTCCATAGTCTCTTACAAACTTCATGATTGCCGATACACTATCTACTATGGGTGTGTATGTTACACCCTCAAAAGGTGTGGGAGGTTGATTGTATATTCCTTTATATATTCCAATATATATGTGTAGAACTATTCCTACTATCATCAACACTTTCACTCCTCCAAAGGCGGCTCCCAATAGGCGGTCAATCCATCCTATTTTCAATACTTTTGATGTTTTGTGTAGTAGTATAGATATTAGATAAGTTATCAATACTATTGATACAAACATTAGTGAGTAGTATAATGTTCCCTCAAGGCGTGTTGCTCCTGATGTTATATTATACACCAAATCTGAGAATAGCGTTGATACTATTCCTGTGAAGAGCAGTGCCAAGACCACTCCCACAAGAACTCCTAACTGTCTGAATATTCCCAATATTGCTCCTCGCACTAATGCAAAGATTAATATTGCTGCTATTACTATATCAAATATTGACATTATCTACTACTGTCTTACAAAGTTTGTTTTACCTCTACCTCCTCAAACGACTCAATAATATCTCCTACTTTTATGTCGTTATAGTTGGTTATGCTCAAACCACATTCGTATCCTGTCGCAACCTCTTTAACGTCATCTTTCATACGTTTAAGCGATGCAAGTTCTCCTGTATAGATTACTATACCATCGCGGATAAGGCGTACTTTGTTGCCACGTTTTATCTTTCCTTCTTTTACGGCACCTCCGGCTACTGTTCCAACTTTTGAAATATGGAATGTTTCGCGTACCTCAACGGTTGCTGTGATAACCTCTTTAATTTCGGGCGATAGCATACCCTCCATAGCCGATTTAACCTCCTCAATTGCATCGTAGATGATTGAGTATAGACGTATATCTACACCCTCTTTCTCTGCATCCTTACGTGCTGCCAATGATGGACGTACGTTAAATCCAACAATAATTGCATCTGATGCCGCTGCAAGTGTTACATCCGACTCTGAGATTTGTCCTACACCTTTGTGTATTACGTTTACTTGGATTTGCTCGGTTGACAAACGTATCAAAGAGTCGCTCAACGCCTCTACCGATCCATCCACATCGGCTTTTACAACGATGTTCAATTGTTGGAAGTTTCCGATTGCAATACGACGTCCTATCTCCTCGAGTGTTACGCGTGTACTTGTACGGAATCCTTGCTCACGTTGTAGTTGCTCACGTTTGTTTGCCAACTCGCGAGCCTCTTGCTCTGTATCAAATACATTGAAGGTATCTCCTGCTTGTGGTGCTCCGTTAAATCCTAAGATTAGGGCTGGCGCTGCAGGTCCTGCCTCTTTTATTTTACCGTTACGCTCATTGAACATTGCTTTTACACGTCCGTAGTATTGTCCTGCAACAACAATGTCTCCCACTTTTAGTGTTCCGTTCTCAACCAATACTGTTGATACATATCCACGACCTTTGTCCAATGCCGACTCAATGATTGAGCCACGTGCTTTTGCTTTGGGATTTGCCTTTAACTCTAACATTTCTGCCTCCAAAAGTACTTTCTCAAGCAGGTCTTCTACTCCCATTCCTTTCTTTGCAGAGATATCTTGTGATTGATATTTTCCTCCCCAATCCTCAACAAGATAATTCATAGCTGCCAATGCCTCTTTAATCTTGTCGGGGTTAGCAGTTGGTTTGTCTATTTTGTTTATAGCAAATACAATGGGAACTCCTGCCGCTGCTGCGTGGTTGATTGCCTCAACAGTCTGGGGCATCACATTGTCATCGGCCGCAACTATAATAATTGCAATGTCGGTAACTTGTGCTCCACGAGCACGCATTGCAGTAAATGCTTCGTGTCCCGGTGTATCAAGGAAGGTTATTCTTCGACCGTCATCCAGCTTAACATTGTATGCGCCAATGTGTTGAGTAATTCCTCCTGCCTCACCAGCAATTACGTTTGCATTACGAATGTAGTCCAATAATGATGTTTTACCATGGTCAACGTGTCCCATCACTGTTACAATTGGTGGACGTGATACTAAGTCTTCCTCTTTGTCCTCCACCTGCTCTATTGCTGATACAACTTCGGCACTTACATACTCAGTCTTAAATCCGAACTCCTCGGCAACAATGTTTATTGTTTCTGCATCAAGACGTTGGTTTATTGATACCATCATTCCAATGCTCATACAGGTTGATATAACTTTGTTTACCTCAACTCCCATCATGGTTGCAAGGTCGTTTGCAGTTACAAACTCTGTAATCTTCAATATCTTGCTCTCAAGACGCTCTTGGTTTGCCAACTCTTGCTCACGCATTAAGTTTGCTTCGCGTTTCTCTTTACGCCATTTTGCACCTTTCTTTTGTGAAGAGTTCTTTGAGGTTAAACGAGCAAGTGTCTCTTTTACCTGACGTTGCACATCCTCCTCCGATACCTCTACTCTAACCGGGCGAGGTTGTTTTACCTTTTGAGGTTTTTGTTTTTTACCTCCCTCTGCAGGTTGAACATTAGGGTTATTAATGTCAATCTTATCTTTTTTGATGCGTTGACGTTTCTTACGCTCTCCCTCTCCTTTCTCTTGGTTTTGGGCAGGGCGTTTAAACATCTCGTTTCTTTGACGCTCCTTCTCCTCACGCTCTTTTTGACGCTCCTCCTTGCTCTTCTTTTGAGGACGTGTTTTTTGATTTAGTGAGTCCAAATCAATTTTTCCAACTATGTTAAGTTGGGTTGATGCTTGAGGCTTAGAAAAATCGAATACCTCTGTTTGAGCAGGTTTTACCTCCTCTTTTTTAACTTCAACTTTTTGAGGTTGTTCTGCTTTTTTCTCAACCGGAACAGGTTTTACCTCCTCTTTCTTCTCAACCGGAGCAGGTTTAATCTCCTCTTTTTTAACCTCAACTTTTTGAGGTTGCTCTGCTTTCTTCTCAACCGGAACAGGTTTTACCTCCTCTTTCTTCTCAACCGGAGCAGGTTTGGGAGCAGGACGTTTGTTTACTGCATCCAAATCTATTTTGCCCACTTGTTTAAATTGAGGGCGTTTTATCTCCTCTGTATTTACAAGTTCTGGCTCTTGCTCTACTTTTCGTTGAACTGGTTTCTCTTTATGATGACGCACTTGAGACATCTTGTCTGCACCCTCTTTTACGCTTTTATCAGCATTAAACTCTTTTTGCAAAAGAGCGTATTGGTCATCTGAGATTTGAGTATTTGGTGTAAATGTCTCATCAGCATAGCCATTCTTCTGCAAAAAATCGATTAATGTCTGAATACCTACGTTGAGGTCTCGTGCTACTTTATTTAATCTTATCATATAGTCTTTCTCTTTTTTCTAATAAGTTACTTAAATTGTTTTTACTTTTGGTAATAAAAAACTTCTATTACTCAAACTCTGCTGCAAGGATGGCTTTGATTTCATCTATTGCCTCCTCTTCAAGATCTGTTCTTTCAAGCAACTCTTCGTTAGATCTTCCCAATACATCTTTTGCTGTATTGCAACCGATTGATTTTAATTGGTCAATTATCCACTCCTCTATTTCATCGTTAAACTCATCAAGGTAGATATCCTCTTCTCCTGCTTCAACTGTATCGCGGAATACCTCAATATCATATCCTGTAAGTTTCATTGCAAGGCGAATGTTGTATCCATCTTTTCCGATTGCCAACGCCATATCATCGGGACGCAACAACACCTCTGCTTTCATATTCTCTTCATCAACACGAATTGCTGATGTTGATACTTTTGCTGGGGCCAATGCTCTTTGGATGAATAGCATTGTGTTTTTAGTGTAGTTGATAACATCAATATTCTCGTTACACAACTCACGAACTATACCGTGAATACGAGAACCTTTTACTCCAACACATGCTCCTACTGGATCGATACGCTCATCGTATGACTCTACCGCTATTTTTGCTCTAAATCCGGGTATACGTGCTACTCGGTGAATTGTGATAAGTCCGTCGTGAATTTCGGGAACTTCCAATTCAAACAAACGTTTCAGGAACATCTCTGATGTACGAGATACTATAATTTTTGGGGTATTGTTTATGTTGTCAACACGAGCAACTACCGCACGTACTGTATCTCCTTTGTGGAAGAACTCGTTAGGGATTTGCTCCTCACGTGGCATAATCAACTCGTTTCCTTCATCGTCAATTAAAAGAATCTCTTTCTTCCAGATTTGGTAAACCTCTCCTGATACTATCTCACCTACTTTGTTTTTGTAGATATTGTAAATTGCATCTTTTTGAAGTTCAAGAATTTTTGAAGCAAGCGTTTGACGTAAGTTCAAAATTGTACGGCGGTCAAAGTCTGAGAACAATACCTCCTCGGCTACCTCTTCGCCAATTTCGTATGATGAATCTATTTTTTTAGCATCAGAAAGAGATATTTGTAGATTTGCATCTGTAATTTCTCCGTCTGCAACAACCTCACGGTTACGCCAAATCTCGCAGTCACCTTTGTCAGGGTTTACAATAACATCAAGGTTTTCGTCTGTACCATACATTTTTGCAAGTACGTTACGGAACGACTCTTCCAAAACACTTACAAGTGTTGTTCTGTCAATGTTCTTCAAAAGTTTGAACTCTGAGAACGTCTCAATCATTGTGTTTACAATCTCTTTCTTTGCCATTTTTATATCTGTTTTTAATTATTATTTTTTTAGTGTTATATATGAGTTAAAATGTTATCACATTTTTTACGTATTTAACTTCAGTGTATAGGTAACGCTCCTTCTCTACTACCTCAATTTTTCGCTTTGCACCTTCGGGTTTTATCTTTTTTGTCACCTCAACAGTAAATCCCTCATCATCGGCAGCCGATAGTGTTGCATAGAATTTTTGCCCTACTTTGGTTAAAACCTCTACCTCACCGCCTATACTCTTTTTGTACTGGCGTGGTAATTGTAAAGGCGAAGTTAATCCTGCTGAGCCAACTTCGAGCGAGTAATCTTCAACCTCTCTGTCAAAAGCAGCCTCAATATCCCGATGCAGTTTTTCGCAGAACTCTATATCTACACGGTCATCATCATCAATGGTAACAACTATTGTATTATCGGGCGAAACAGTTACTCCAACCAAAAACGAAGTACCATCTCCAAGTAGTTCAACTACCTTATTTTCAATCTCTTTTGCGTTAATCATATAGTTAATACGTTTATTTTGGGATAAAAAGCGAGGGGGCTTGCTTGCCCCCTCCACCTTTGTTTACGTTACAAAGATATATAATTATCTCGTAATTACAAAATTATGCACTAACATTTTATTCCATTAATTAGCAATAACCTTTACAACCTCATTATTAACCTTACCATTATTACTCCTTTAAGGGTTGAGGAAAACTCTATTTGAGTATATGTTGCTCCCCTCTCTTCCGCAGAGTGGTTGGGGCGAGGAGCGTTCTACCCAATGAATCATATATGCTTATATCTTTGTCTCCTCGTTACTTTTTACAGTTATTTTATAATGGAATTCTGAATTGTTTAAACTCTTGTTCCAACTCTCGTTCTTTGCCACCACAATAGAAGTTACATAATGCGTGAAATTGAGGACTGTGATTCATCTCTGTAAGGTGTGCCAACTCATGCAGTATTACATAATCAACAAGATGTTGAGGATAAAAAATCAGATAGGCCGAAAGTGATATATTTTTTTTTACACTGCACGATCCCATTCGTGTGAGTGCCGTAGAGATTGTAAGTTTGTTATATTTAACTCCTTTTGCCTTTGCCAACGCATCTAAACGTGCGTGAAGATATGGCTCTGCTACCCTCTTTAATATTGTTATTATTCCCTGCTTTATTCTTTTCTGAATTGATACTGTCTCAATTTCAGCACTCTGTGGCACAAACACATTAAGGGTGTTATCTTTTAACGTAAAGAGGAGTTTTGAGAGGTTATGCGAATATATGCGAATTGGTACAACTCTTGTTGCTATTTCATCTCCTGCTCGTAATATATTTGCGGTGGTTTTTGCGAACAATCCCCGAATTGCAGTGCGTTTTCTTTGTATGCTCTCTTCTATAACCTTTGCCTCAGTTTTATAAGGTACCGTTACTTGCAACACACCATCTTTTACCCTGAATATTAATCTTTTGGCTCGTATGTTACAGCATACCTTTATTAAGCCAAATTCACTGTCTTGTATAAATATTTCGGGCATAGTTGTTACTACACATTTCTACTGTCTGCTCCCCACATCAGTTTGTTACGGAGGGTTAATACAAAGGTGTGGTTATTGCGTTTTACTACCAATGTTTTAAAGGGTGCTTTACGCAGTGTTATCTCCTTATCACATGGTATTACCAACGACCTTCCGTCAAGAGCAAGAAGGCAGTTTCCTGTTCTGCTATCAACCGACAGTGTTATTGTTTTGTTATCAGGCACTACCAACGGACGCACATTAAGGGTGTGTGGTGCTACGGGCGCTATTACAAAATCGGATGTCTCAGGCATTAACACAGGACCTCCAACACTTAAGGCATAGCCTGTTGAGCCTGTTGGTGTTGCAATTATCAAGCCATCGGCTTGGTAACTATTCAAAAACTCCTCGCCAAAGGTTGCCGATATGGTAATCATTGATGATGAGTCTTGTTTTAGCACTGCCACTTCGTTTAGGGCGTATGGGGCGAAATCAAGCGAAAGTGACTCTATCTCTACTTGCAACATTGTTCGCTCTTCTACTTTATAATTACCTGAGAATAACTCATCTACGACATTTATTATCTCCTCTTTTGAAACATCGGCAAGAAAACCTAAACGTCCTGCATTTATTCCCAATATGGGTATATTTTTCTCTGCCACATTCTCGGCTGTACGTAAAAATGTTCCATCTCCGCCAACACTTATTACTATATCAATGTTATCATCTATGGTTGTAAAGGGTGTTGCAGTATATAGTTCTATTGATTGTTCTTTAAGAAAATCATAATAGTTTTGCTCTACAAAAAGGCTAACTTCGTATTTTTGCAGTGCCTCAAAAAGTGTAACTATATGCTCACTCTTAGAGCGTTGATAACTATTTCCGAAAAGGGCTATTTTCATTATTTTAATATACGAATAAATTGTAGTAACTTTGTGCAAAGTTACAGAAATAATTTAAATTGATAAATTTTTATATGCTTTCCGTTAATTGTAAAGCAAATTAATTAAGAATTAATAACAAATATATATGATTAAATTAAGTGTAAATATAAATAAGGTTGCCTCTATCAGAAATGCTCGCGGGGGTAATCGACCAAATATTCTTCAAACTGCTATCGACTGCGAGGCTTTTGGTGCCGATGGTATTACCGTGCATCCACGCCCCGATGAGCGTCACATTAGATATGCCGACCTTGACGTGCTGGCTCCTGCTCTTAAAACAGAGTTTAACATAGAGGGTAATCCTTGTCCCAAGTTTATTGAAAAGGTTTTACAAGTTCGCCCTGCTCAGGTTACTCTTGTACCTGACAGTCCCGATGCTATTACCTCTAATGCTGGCTGGAACACTCGCGATAACTTTGAATTCCTTTCGGAGGTGGTTGCTAAATTTAAAAATGCCGGTATCAGAACTTCAATATTTGTTGATGCTGATGAGGAGATGATTGAGTGGGCTGCAAAATGTGATGCCGATAGAGTGGAGTTATATACTGAGCCTTACGCTACAAATTATAGCAAAAACAGAGAGGAGGCTATTGCTCCTTTTATTGTTGCGGCTCAAAAGGCTCGTTCGCTTGGATTAGGGCTTAATGCCGGACACGATTTAAGTCTTGAAAATCTTGCATACTTTGCAGATAATATTCCTTGGCTTAAAGAGGTTTCTATCGGACACGCTCTTATCTGCGATGCTCTTTATTTGGGATTGGAGGAGACTATTAAACAATACAAAGCACAACTGATAGTAACAAAATAGGATTTAAACCTATTGAGGTGTTATCTGTCAAAGGTTACAGAAATTAGGATTTTAATATATAAACTTAGATAAACACAATTCTTATTCTATGAATATTTTAACAACCATTTTGGCACAAGTTGCAACTGATCCCGTAGTGGAGGGTATTGCAGAAGAGACTACAAAAGAGTTAGACCTATTAGCCTTAACATTAAAAGGTGGTATCATTATGATTCCTCTTCTATTGTTATCGATAATGGCTATTTATGTATTTTTTGAGCGTTGGAGTGCTATAAGAAAGGCTGCAAAAGCAGATAACACTTTTATGGCTCGTATTAAGGATTATATTCACGAGGGTGATATAGCATCGGCTCGTAACCTTTGCAAAAAGACAGACACGCCTTATGCCCGCTTGATTGAGAAGGGTATCTCTCGCTTGGGACGTCCTATGAACGATGTACTTGTTGCTATTGAAAACACCGGTAATATTGAGATTGCTAAATTGGAGAAGAACTTCCCTTGGTTAGCAACTACTGCAGCAGGAGCCCCTATGATTGGGTTCTTGGGTACTGTTTCTGGTATGGTCAGAGCTTTCTTTAATATGGCTGAGGCTGGTGGTAGTGCCGATATTTCTACTCTTTCGGGAGGTATCTACGAGGCTCTTGTTACTACCGTTGCTGGTTTGGTAGTGGGTATTATTGCTCTGTTTGCTTACAACTACCTTGTTGCAAGGGTTGACGGAGTGGTGAGAGACCTTGAGTCAAAGACTATGGAGTTTATGGACCTTTTAAACGAACCTGCTCAAAAATAGAATATGGCTTTTAAACGCAGACATAATATTGATGCTTCTTTTAGTATGGCGTCAATGACCGACGTTATATTCTTGTTGCTTATATTTTTTATGGTGACTTCTACCGCAATGTTCCCAAATGCTATTAAGGTTATGTTACCTCAAAGCAAAAACCAAGTTACAAATACTGCGTCGGCAAGAGTTACGATTGATAAGGATAACAGATACTACTTTGCCAAAGGTAATAAGGCTCCCACAGAGATTGCACCCGAGCAGTTGGGCGATATGTTAGATGCTCTTGTTGCAGAGGAGGGAGAAGTGTTTGTTTCGATTAATGCCGATAAGAGCATCGAATATGGCGAAGTGGTAAGAGTTCTTGGCATTGGTGCCGAGAAGGGTGTTAAGATGGTGTTGGCTACTCAACCCGTAAAAAAATAGTTTTAATCTCTCTTGTTGAAAATGAATAACCACGAAAAAAAAGATAAGATTTTAGGCATTACAGGCACTCTGATTTTTCATATTGCCATAATTCTTATTCTCTTTTTTACAAAACTATTATCACCTGCTACTGATGAGGGTGGTGGTATATTGGTGGCTTACGGAACTAACTACGAGATTGTTACCGCACCACCTGCCGGATATACCCCTCCAAAGGTTGTATCTTCAACCGAAGAGATAACTCAGGATAGTGACGAGCAGACTATTGCTTCGGAAGAGGAGGAGAAGAAAAAACGCGAAGAGGAGCAACGCAGAGAGGCTGAACGCAAAGCCAAAGAGGAGGCTGAGCGTAAAGAGGCTGAACGTATAAACTCGCTTGTTTCGGGTATATTCTCTTCTTCATCATCTACTGATGGTGCTGAGAGCAAAGGTTCGCCAAACGGAAACTCTGAAGATGGTGCTGAGAGCGGAAATGCAGGATATGGTATCTGGGATCTTGGTGGCAGAGGATTTGCCAAAGGTGAAAAGTTGCCTATTCCTGAATATGACAGGAGTAATGTTGAGGGTAAACTTGTTGTAAATATTACTGTCAGCCCTGCGGGTAAGGTGATTGCCGCATCTACAAATCCTAAACTTAGCGACCCAAGCGTGGCTTCATCTGAGTATATTAGAAACAGAGCCGAAAGTGCTGCTAAAAGAGCAAAGTTTGAATCAATCAAAGGCACCAATAATCAAAACGGAACTATTACTTATTTCTTTAAAATCAGATAATATCAGTTTTACATATTATATATAAATATACCCTTGACACGTGTCAAGGGTATATTTGTTTCATCTTGTTTATCGTTTGACTATTATCAGCACAACCACTGCAACAAAGAATCCTATTACAAACCATTTTAGTTTAGAGGTTTGAGGCTTATTACTCACTATCTTTTTATCACTCTTTACATCAACACTCTCTGTTATTATCTGCTCTTCGTTAGTTGTTTGCAATCGGTTTTGAACTGTTTTCTCCACAGTCATCTTTGATGGTTTCCAACTCCCGACCGAATCGGGGAGATACTCAACTTTTGTACTATTAATTTCAATGCTATCATACACTAACAACTCACGTTCAACTACTCGCTCAACATATATTGTATCAACTTGCGAAACTTCGCAACGGCGTGGTGTGTTACATGATACTACCGAAAGTAAAAACAGTGTGAGTATAGTTAATGATATAATCAAATATATACTCCTACTCATCTTGCACAATATTTAATGTTATTGTTTCTCCTCGCTTTATTGCACCCTTACACTCTATAACTAAAATCTCTTCGTAGATTGAGGAGTTGGATAATCTGCCACGTGTGCTATTTTCTCCCACCAAGATACAACCTGAAGTATCAGATGCACTGTTGCCTCGATGTATTAATATCCCCTCAAAGTGAGGAACATCCAACAGTCTGGGCAACTCCCTGCCAAACTTTGGAGAGCGATTTACAACTACTTTATACTCACCGTATGGAATTGCACTTTTTCCTGGCTCTTTCTTCTCTTCTCCTTCAAATGCTCCACTCTTATCAATATCTACAACTCGGTCTTCAAGTGTATCGCAAAAATATTTGCCATCAATATACAATGCTCCTATTGTATAGTTCTTTCCTGATATTTTTCTTTTTATCTCTAATTTCATAACTACCTTTTTTTTTAATAATCACTTGGAGGTTTTCGGTTGGTGCATTTTCTTATATCACATCGCTTAACTTCGCTCTCTTTTAATTTGAGTTCAAGTTCGTGCCTGCTGTATATCTCCTCTAATCTTTTTTGTTGCTCGGCACGTAACTCAATATAGAGCGAGTCTATTTTTGAATCGCGTTCACAGATTCGCTTCTCCAACCAATCAACCCTCCTCTGTTCATTCCCTATTTGTAATGCTTCAGCCTCCTCGTGTACTTTTTTTTGAGTTGATTTGCGAGTGGCAATCCACGTTACCACCCACTTAATCAACTCAACTCCTCCAATGGCCGTTACAATTGTTGCTATCTCATTCAATGTAGTCATCACTACAAGGCATTAATCATTTTCCAACCACTCCAAACATCTCCTTGCAATGTTCTTTGTATCTCAACATACTGCCCTGTAATAAGCAATGCTTTTGCCCGTTGCGTTACACTGCGAGGAATAACACCGAAGCCCCATTCTTCTACTTTCTGAACAACTGCATAGTTATTCAATACATCCATTGTAAAGAGAGTTCCAGTTGGAATATCCCCTGCACCACCACTCGTTGAGGCAGTAGAAAGAAAATTTTCAATAACGTTTGTAATATTATTTAAACTGCTAATAGCACCAACAATTACTCCCTCATAGATTCCATTCTCGGTGTAATTCTTTAACTCAGCATCACTTATTTGATTAAGATTTGTTGTCTGCTTCAACTCTCGCCAAGCACTCCAACCCTCACCTCCGTTTGAGTATTTGTTGTAGGTACGAATATACTCCTTACCCTCACTGCCCAATCGGTTTGTGAGTTTAAGATATTGCGTGATACATTGCTCTGAATTACTCAACGAGGCATCTAACACAGTTAATTGTCCGCTTATGGAGTGACCAGGCGATGCGTTCATTATAGGTAAATTGTCTGTGTTTAACGTTCTCTCTCCACATATATAATAAACACCTTGCGTTGTGTAGTTATTTATATTAAACGTATCATCAATCTCTATAAGTTCATTCTTTATTGCTCCAGTTTTGATAAAATCTATTAAAATTGATGCTCGTTTAATTTGTATATATGGCAACATGGCAAGTTTCTCTTCCTTAGAAGCAGATAAGAAGTTGCTCCACTCATCAATAGCAATTCCTGTTGGATGTAGTCCATATTCAACACCATCAATATATTCATTTATTTGTCCCCATGGATAACCTTTGCAATGCAATAATGAATATTGCCTTTTAGTTATTGGATGTAGCTTATCTTTTGAGAAGCCTATATTTTCATCATCTTTTATCAAAGGCAATCCCCACTTATTTGCCAACTTCCGAATTGCAGTATTAAATATAGTTCGGGCATCGTGCCAATAGGTATATAATATTATTTGACAAGGTTTTCCTAATTTTGAATCATACCCCTCAGTATCTTTTAAGTTATAACACAACTCGTTCCACTTCTTTATTGCATAATCATAACCTATTGCATACAACTCATCAGAGGTATATACTCCTTCTATTGGAGCTAACGTGCCAGTATAATAATTACTAGTTTTTATGTAATCTCCTAACACTTCATCATTCTCATAATCTAAAGAAGTATAATTTTCTAAATGTTTAGGTAATGAGTAAACATCAAAATTGTGAATGTGAGAAGTTATAAGAATATCAACATCGTTATAATTCTTACCTGCACTATATAAATTATAACATAGATGAAATATATTCGTACCCGCTACACTTATATTCGTATAACTCAATCCCAACTCCTCCATAGCATATTCAAAATATCCATTATATTGAGATATTGAAGCTCCACTCAATAAGACCTTTTTATTAGGCATATAGAAACCTACATTATTTGTTGGTTTTATTTTTGGGATTTTTGTTTCTAATTCCTCTATTCTTAAGTTAAGTTCTAACTGTTTAGAGTACAATGTAAGAGAAAAAGAATCTAAATACTCTTCATTACAACATAAATATAAATATCCATCTTCCTCTACATTGATCATTACTCCTTTTAACTGGTCAAAAGTATTGAGTGCCTCTGGTTTATTTATGATTTTTCTATCAGAATTGGTTAACACCCAAGTATATGATGCTCCTTTTACAGCAGAAGTCACATAACTTTTCAATTCATAAACATCACCTTTCTTTACCTCTTTAATTGCACTTCTTTTAGGATTAGCAGAAGTTGGTGAAACTCCTGTTGGTGCAGTATCACCTATCTCCTTGCCTTGAAAATTATAAAATCCAACTACATCTAAAATATC
>JAFXDI010000006.1 GCA_017521245.1 Bacteroidales bacterium | reverse complement strand
GTTACTATTGCTGTTAGCAATCCTGTGCATAACAACAACAATATTCGTGTGCATTTTATATTCACTCCTAAATTAGTTGCATATCTATCTCCCAACAACAGGGCATTAAGAGGTTTTATGAGTAAAATTGAGAGGAGTATTCCCACTAAAGATATGATTACAAAAAGAGGTAAATCAGAGAGCGAAACACTTGAGAAATCGCCCATACCCCATATTGTATATGAGAATACATTTTGCTCCGATGCAAAAAAGTTAAGTAGTGTTATTGCTGAGTTTGCAACATATCCCACCATTATTCCAACTATAAGTAACATTACATTACTGCGTACTACCATTGAAAAGAGTATTATTACCCCAAGTGTTAATATTGAACCTATAAATGCTCCAAGTACTGAGGTCATAGAGCCTGATATTGCACCCAAGGCTCCTCCTCCCATGAGCATAACAACTGCAACTCCTAACGATGCTCCTGATGTTATTCCTAATATTGATGGCCCTGCTAACGGATTTGAAAATGCTGTTTGTAATAACAATCCTGCTGCCGCTAAACTTGCTCCTGCAAGTAGTGCTGTTATAGCCTGTGGCAAACGCGATTGGACGACAATACTCTCTGCCATCTTACTACTTGCTTCGCCTCCCACCAATATATCCAACACATCGGATAATGGAATATTCACCGAGCCGAAAAAAAGGTTTGCTATAAATAGCAACAGCGTCAATACAGATAATACTATTAATGGTTTCTTACTCATTTCTAAGTTTTTTAAAGTATCGCATTGTTTCGCTTTTGTCAAACATTTCAGGGTGAGCCACAATCATCAAATCACGTAAAACATAGTGTGGATATAGTGGCATCTCCTCATAAAAGGGTACTTTAAGGGCATTTACTCCCCATACCGATTTATTTTTATATGGTTTAAATTTGTCATATAGAGCATATTCATTAGCCAAAGATTTTAAAGTTTTATCACTCTCTTCAGCATATTTTATAAACCATAAATCAGCGTTAGAGGCTCGGGAAAACACCTCCTCAAACGATAGAGAGATTGAGCCCTTATTACTGTTGTCACTCCATAGGTAATCAATACCTGCATCACGATATAACTGCGCCATATAACTCTCTCCTCCCGGCTGATACCAAACTCCTCCTGTTTTTAGTTCACAGAATAGAGTTGGTTTATATGTAACACTTCGCCCAATTTCAGACAATCGAAGATACTCTTTTTTTGTTGTCTCAAATATTGAATCGGCTACCTCTTCACAATCAAAGAGCATTGAAATAAATTTTAACCACTCGGTTCGGGCAAGAGGCACACTCTCCATATAATCTGCCATCTCTACAATGGGTATTCCAAGTTGCGAGATTTTATCTTCATCTCTATCTTTGTATGGAGATAGAATTATTATCTCAGGAGATACTGATATTATTTTCTCTATATCGGGTAAAAATGAACTTCCTAAATCAGCAATCTCTCCTCTTTTGACTTTATTTTTTAGAGTACTATCGGCATTATAATGCACATCGCATATTCCTGCAATGGCTTCTGATTTACGCAACTCTTTTATCATTCCACAATGCAACGAAGCATATACTACTGCCCTACTGATGGGTGTGCGAATTATTGTTCCATGTGGTATTTTATCTGGTAATTCACATCCTTTTGGCACCAATATATATCGTTGTAATATCTTTAGTGTATCCCATGGATTGCGAACTTCAACAACCTTATAATTATCAAACTCTGCTACAGCAAATCCTTGGGCATAATCGTTAGATGCGGGTATGGTTATATTATTATCTCCCACTTTTGAACAAGCAAGAAATATGAAGATTGGCAATATGTATATCAATACCCTTTTCATTATCTCTTACTCTAAAACTTATCTCCTTGACGTACTCCTCGCTCGTTCATACTCTTTATGAGTTTTGCAGTGAACTCGTAGTTTTTTAACCCCCAACGTGGTGCAATTAAGAATTCGGGAGGACATTGAGAGACAAAGCGGTCCAAGGCAATATCGGGACGTAGACGCTCTATAAAATCTGACACAAGCATCAGATACTCATCAACATCAAAAAGATGCACAACATCGCAATTCTCTTTATACTCCTTAGCCAAGTGAGTGGCACGTATTATCTGTAATTGGTGCAATTTTAGCGATTTGACAGGGAGTTTTGATATCTCTGTTGCAGAGTGTAACATTGAATCCCTCTCTTCAGTGGGCAAACCAAGTATGATATGTATGCCACAGTCCAAACCAAATTTATGAGTACGCTCAACTGTTGCAACGGTATCTTCCCAAGTATGGCAACGATTTACCCTCTCCAATACAGCATTATTACAACTCTCTGCCCCGTATTCAATAAATATGAACTTATCTTTTGCAACATCTTGTAGATACTCCAATATAGCATCGGGCATACAATCAGGTCGTGTTGCGATTATAAGTCCCTCAATATCCGGAATTGACAGAGCCTCTTTGTAACGAGATATAGCAACATCAACATCGGCATAACTATTTGTGTATGATTGAAAGTATGCCAGATATCTCATCTCAGGATATTTGCGAGAGAAGAACCATTTACCCTCCTCAATCTGATTTGTTATTGAACTATATTGGTCACAATACCCAGGGGTAAATGAGGCATTGTTACAATAGATACAACCTCCCCGCCCTTTGCTCCCATCGCGATTTGGGCATGTAAACCCTGCATTCACCGATATTTTTTGTACTTTAAAGTCGGGGAACTTTGCTTTTAGATATTGGCTGAAATCGTAAAATGGAGTATCTATCGCCATTGTATATTTAATTATAATCTTGTTGTTTTTGAGAGTAGATAACTATCCAAAAGTACTATTGCAGTCATTGCCTCTACCACAGGCACTGCTCGTGGCAAAACACAAGGGTCGTGACGACCTTTTGCTGTAACCACCGCCTCGTTACCCTCTAAATCTACTGTATTAATCTCTTGCAAAAGAGTTGCAACAGGCTTAAATGCTACTCTAAAGTATATATCCTCTCCATTTGATATTCCTCCTTGAATACCTCCTGAATTATTTGTAAGAGTTGTTATCTTTCCTTCTCGGTTTACAAATATATCGTTCATTTCAGAGCCTCTCTTTCCAACTCCCGCAAAGCCCATTCCATACTCAAAACCTTTAACAGCATTTATGCTCAACATAGCATTTGAGAGTTTTGCATGTAGTTTATCAAAGACAGGCTCTCCCAAACCAACAGGTACTCCACTTGCAACACAAGTTACCACACCACCTATGGTATCGCCACAACTCTTAACATCAGCAATTAGTGCCTCCATTTTTTGTGCAGCACAGGCATCAGGACATCGCACCGCATTGCTCTCTATAAGAGAGAAATCATATTTTTTATAATCTCTATCTATCTCTATATCTCCAACTTGTGATGTGTATGCTGTAATCTTAACCCCTAACTCTTTTAATGCAAGTTTGGCAAATGCACCAGCAACCACTCGAGAGATTGTTTCACGAGCCGAAGAACGACCGCCTCCTCTATGATCTCTTACTCCATAGTGCTGCGAATAGGTATAATCGGCATGTGAGGGGCGATAAATGTTACGAAGATTCTCATAATCGCCACTCTTCTGATTGGTATTATAGACAACAAAGCCTATTGGAGTTCCTGTTGTAACACCCTCAAAAACTCCAGATAATATCTCAACCTTATCACCCTCCTTTCGTTGTGTAACAATAGATGACTGACCTGGTTTACGTCTATCAAGTTCTCTCTGTATAAAATCCATATCAACGGCTATTCCTGCTGGCATACCGTCAATAACTCCACCTATGGCAACGCCATGTGACTCACCAAAAGATGTTAGTGTAAATAGTGTTCCGAACTTATTCATCTAAATTATCATTATATAATTGTGCGAAGATAATAAAAATTTATCTATCTTTGAATTTAGAAATAACGAGAAATATTTTTGTACCATGAAAAAGAGTTTTGTATTTATGGCCGATGGCTTTGAAGAGATTGAAGCACTTGCCGTTGTTGATATGTTAAGACGTGCTGCTATGCCCGTTAGTATGGTTTCTATATCGGATGAATTTGATGTTGAAGGAGCTCATGGTGTTACTATAGTTGCAGACGAAGTAATTACTGAGGCTGATTTCTCAAATGCCGAGTGGCTAATACTTCCCGGAGGTATGCCAGGGTCTGCTAATCTTGCTGCATGTACTCCACTTATAAATCTTTTAAAAGCACACAACGAGGCAAATGGTAAAATTGCTGCTATCTGTGCTGCTCCAATGGTATTGGGCGAGAATGGTATTTTGGAGGGTAAAAACGCAACTTGCTACCCAGGATTTGAAGACCATCTAAAAGGTGCAAACTACACCGCCTCACAAGTTGAGCGTGACGGTAATATTGTAACAGGAAACGGTCCTGCACAAGCAATTATGTTTGCCGCTGCTATTATTGAAAAGAGTCTTGGAGAGGATACCGCTCATCGTATTCTTGAAGGTATGATGCGAAAATAAGAATATAAATATTTGAATGGCAGGTAAAAACAAATTTTACGTTGTATGGCAAGGTTTAAACCCAGGCATATATTGCTCTTGGGAGGAGTGTCTATTACAAGTAAAAGGAGTTCAAGGAGCAAAATATAAAGGGTTTGAAACGAGGGAAGAGGCTGAGACTGCATTCAGCGAAGGCGCTCCCTCATACTCTCCCAGACTCAAAAAAGAGGAGTCTTCAAAGGTTTTACCTGCCGATATAAATTGTGCCGTTGCTGTTGATGCCTCATGTATGGGAAATCCGGGTAAAATGGAGTACCAGGGGGTGTGGGCAGCAGATGGAGGATTGATATTCCGTATTGGTCCATTTGAGGACGGCACAAATAATATTGGAGAGTTTTTAGCCATTGTTCATGCTCTTGCATGGATGGAGAAATATGGGGTAAACTATACAATATACTCAGATAGCAGAAATGCTATGCTATGGGTTGCCAACAAAAAATGCAAAACAAAGTTGGAACGTACTGGGCGAAACGATATTATTTTTGAGTTGATTGAACGTGCTGAAAAATGGCTAAACACTCACTCATTCAGAGCAAAGATTGTTAAGTGGGACACAAAGGCCTGGGGAGAGATTCCTGCTGACTTTGGGAGGAAATAGATATTAATGATAATTGGATTTGACGGGAAAAGAGCTGTTGCCAATTTCACTGGACTTGGTAATTACAGCAGATTTGTTATTGGGGCTTTGAACAGAAAGTTCCATGACCTGCAATATAAGGTTTTTGCTCCTAAACAAAAGGAGAATAGAGAGTTTAAATCTCTTTTACAATCAAACACCTCTGCCCTCTATCCTCAAAGTAAAATTGCAAAATTTCTGCCTGCATTGTGGCGTTCAAAACTAATCCTTAAAGATTTAAAAAAAGAGAAGGTTGATATTTTTCATGGTCTAAGCGGAGAACTCCCCTTTGGTATATCAAAAACAGGGATTAAAAGCGTGGTAACCATCCACGACCTCATCTTTAGGCACTATCCCCAATACTACAAACCAATAGATAGAACTATTTACGATTATAAGTTTCGCAAGGCATGTAACGAAGCAGACAAGATAATTGCCGTAAGCGATTGTACAAAAAGCGACATTATCTCTTTTTACAACATACCCGAAGATAAAATTGTTACAATCTATCAAGGATGCCACCCCAATTTTAAATCAGAGCCAGATGCTGAGCTAATCAATGAGGTTAAAAGCATATACAATCTGCCTAAACGCTATATTGCTTGTGTCGGTACAGTTGAGGAGCGTAAAAACCTTCTACTGATTGCAAAAGCAATGGTATATCTACCAAAAGATATTCACTTGATTGCGGCAGGACGCAAAACCGCATACGCAAAAGAGGTTGAGGAGTTCTGCGATAAAAATGGCTTATCAGATAGAGTAAGAATCATAGAGGGAGTTCCTTTTAAATACCTGCCATCAATTTACCATGCTGCCGAGCTATTTGCATACCCCTCAAGATTTGAGGGATTTGGAATACCCATTGTTGAGGCAATAAGTGCCGGACTTACAGGAGTAGCGGCAACAGGTTCGTGCCTTGAGGAGGCAGGAGGAGAGGGAGTTGTTTATGTAAACCCTGACTCAGTTGAGGAGTGTGCCGCTGCACTGAATTGTCTACTAACAGACAAAGATTATAAACAATCACTTATCGCAAAAGGCAAAGAGCATATAAAGAGATTCTCTCCCGACACTATTGCCGAAGAGATAATGAAAGTATATAAAAGTTTGTAAAAACGAGGAAAGATAACAAAAAGGCTCTACTCAAGCATACTTATATATAGTTGCACATAAGCATCAGCACATACATCCCACGAAAATTTAGAAGCCCACATCTTTACATCATCAACAGAACCATTTTTTTGCCAATCTTCAACTCCTTCCTTGAAAGATTGAGCCATTTTTTCAGGTTCCAACTCATCCCAATAATAGGCTAACTTACCGCCAACTTCAGGAAGAGAAGTAAGAGTAGAAAGAAAAACAGGTTTTCCGAAGTGCATAGCCTCAATAGGTGGTAGTCCAAAACCTTCGCACAACGATGGGAACAGAAAGGCCTTGCACCTTTTATAGAGAGTTGCCTTTAATGCATCTGAGACATGCTGTAAAGGAATAACATTATTTAGATTAAGATCCTTTATAACTCCCTTCAAATACTCCCCATAAGACGAAGACCAATTACCAACCATTACCAAACGTTCATCCGGGAGGTATTTCATCATACGAATTAGCAACTCAGGATTTTTCTTTGGTTGCAAACTCGAAAGGTGTAATAAAAAGCCCTCCTCAAAAGGTAATACCTCTTCATTAGGATAACTTTTTGAAGTATCTGCAACACCATTGTATATAATATGTGAAGGGGTGCTTATATCGGGATATACACGCTTAACATCATCTTTAACAAATTGTGAAATATATACGATCTCATCGTAAAAATTTATACGACGGCCTATTTTGTTTTTATACTTCAATAATTTTTTACCGCTCTTTTCATACATAAAATTCACATCATGTAGTGTTAGCAAGCTCTTTTTTGCCCCTAACATAAAACGAATAAATGCAAACTGATGTACCGAATGAAACAGGGCAACTCCTTTACGGATATAACGATAATAATACCTGTTAAATTTATTTACGCCTATATAATCAACCTTATTGCCAAAACAATTTATCATATTGTCAGGAAGCATAAAAACAAGTTTTATCCCCTTCTCTGCAAGAATATCCGCTCTCGCCGTTAATGCTTCGCCTAAACGATAAGAGTACTCTCCTACACCAACATTTCTGTTCTTTGCAGAATATATATCAACGACAACCTTTTTCATTGCAATAATTTGTTTATCATCTCTATCCATTGTTGAGCTGTCCTCTCTTCTGAGAACTCCGCTATATGTTGTCTGCCATTTTCGGCAATTCTATTTCTCAAATCATCATCACTCATTAAACGAGAAAGAGCATTAGCGTACTCTTCAATATCAAATGGCTTAATCAATACACCATTCTCCCACGAAGGTGATAATATCTCATTTATACCTGCACACACATCAAAAGCAATTGCCACGCACCCATTTGCCTGAGCCTCAATTAAACTCATTGGCCAACCCTCAGAAGTTGATGTTAAACATACTATTGCAGCCTTATCATAATAACTTTCAGGATTTTTTGTATGACCTACAAAGTTTACTCTCTTCAAACTTATCTCTTTTGAGAGTCTCTTCAAAGAGACCGCCTCTGCTCCATCACCCACTATATTCAATATCCAATCGGGATATTTATTTTCTAATAAACTCCAAATTTTCAGGAGTCTATCAACTCTTTTATCAGCATACGAGAGACGACCAACAAAACAGATCTCCTTTGCTTTATTCGCTTTATAATCTACATCAGGATATGCAGCATTAGTTAAAGTTACAAACTTTGATGAGTGGTAATCAATTTTTAATGTATCAGCAAATTCACATCCGTAGCTATCACATAACACCCCAAAAGCATCAACACTATTGTATATATGCAGATAGGTTTTTCTTAACTTTTTATCGAATAACCCTACACTGAATTTTATTGAACGAAGCAAATACCACTCCAACCATTTAGAGATTGATTTTGAAGCAGAATGTTTTCCATTCTCTTTTTTATAAACCGATTCCCAAAATGGAGCATTGTGACTTACAAAAACAACCTTTGCCAAGGTTTTGGTTCTTATATCATTTAGATATGGTATTTTAAAACCTTGTGATATAAATATATCTATTTTATATTTTTCAATCTCCGAAATAATCTTATTGAGATTTCTTGTATCTTCAACCTTATAATGAAGAGTTACATATTCAACATTTTCAAGAGGAGCTGATAACTTATCTGGTTTTAATTCAGGCGAAAATATAACAAACCTGTATCCATACTTTTTGAGAGATTGTATAACATTCACTGTTACAACCTCTCCGCCACCAAAGGGGAATTTCTCATGAATAAAGGCTAATGCAGGCATATAATTTATTCTTCAATAGATAGTTCATTAAACACACTATTCCACTGTTGCAGAGTATTCTCTAATGAAAACCTTTTAACCGATTCACTTCCATTCATTACAATTTTCTCACGCAAATCAGTATCGGTAATTAAACGAGAAAGGGCTTTAGCATACGCATCAATATCAAACGGTTTAATCAACACTCCATTTTCCCACGAGGGTGATAATATCTCTCTCACTCCAGCACTACAATCAAAAGCCATTACAGCACATCTGTTTGCTTGTGCCTCCATCAACACCATTCCCCAGCCTTCATAAGTTGAGGTCATACATACTATTGATGCTCTATCATAATATTGTTTTGGATTATTAGTAAAACCTATAAAATTTACCCTCTTTAATCCCTCTCTTTTTGCTATCTGTTTCAAGTTTGAAGATTCCTCTCCCTCTCCCACAATATTTAAACTCCAATCAGGGTGTTTATCCTCTATTACACTCCACACCTTTAACAACCTATCAACACGTTTAAACTCATAATTTAAACGACCAACATAATAGATCTCTTTTTGTTTCTTTTCGGTTATCGATTTGGGAGTAATCAATGAGTTTGTCAGAACTCTAAATTTAGAATTTTCATACACTTCTCCTATTGCTGTCGCTATTTCTCGTCCATAACTCTCACAAAGAACGCCAAATATATCTACCTTATCATAGCACTCCTTATAAGCCTTTACCACTTTAGCCTTTTTTATTCCTAATAGATACTTATATGAACGTAAGAAATACCACTCTAACCTTTTTGAGAATGATCTTTTAATATCTCTTTTTATTATCTCTTTTCTAATAGAATACTCCCAAAAGGGTTGACTATGCAACATAAATATTGATTTGCAACCTGTTTTTTGTCGTATCTCATCAGCATATAAAGATACCTCATATACATCACCGGGAAAGACAAACAATCCAATATTTTTCTCTTTTATCTCATTTATTAGGGTGTGCAAATTATTCTTATCCTTGTAATGTTCTAACTTTATTATATTAATATTTGTAGTATTTACAGGAATCTTTTCCTCTTTTAAATTATGCACAAATACATAAACCTTGACATCTTTAGGCTCTAACATCCTCGCTATATCAAATGTTACAATCTCAGCTCCTCCTCCCGGAAAATCTTGATGAATAAAGGCTATATTTTTTTTATCGTGCATTTTAACAATATAAATTATTTATGATAACTCATCTATTAAATTCTTCCACTGCATAAGTGTGTTCTCAGGAGAGAATCTAATAAGAGCATTCCTGCCATTTTGGGCAATTCTATCTCTCAAATCTTCATCACTCATCAATTTTGATAACGCAGCAGCATAGGCATTTATATCAAAAGGTTTCACCAACACTCCATTCTCCCACGAAGGTGATAATATCTCTCTTATCCCCGCACTGCAATCAAATGCAATTGTTGCACATCCATTTGTTTGAGCCTCTAACTGCACCATAGGCCAACCTTCAAATGTTGATGTCAAACAGACTATTGAGGCTCTGTCATAATGAGGTTGTGGATCTGCTACAAAACCTAAAAAGTTTACTCTTTTTAAATTCAATTTTTCTACTAAATTTTTCAAGTTCTGCCTCTCTTCTCCATCTCCTAATATATTCAAGCACCAATCAGGGTGTTTATCTTCAATCAAATGCCAGACTTTCAACAATCTATCAACACGTTTAGCAGTATAATTCAGACGCCCTATAAAATATACCTCTTTCTGCTTTTGCTTTACAAAATTCTCCTTTACCTCTATATGATTAGTTAGAACTCTGAATTTTGAGTTTTCATACTCAACTCCTATTGCTTTAGCTATCTCACGTCCATAACTCTCACAAAGAACTCCAAAGATATCGGCTTTATCGTAACACTCTTTATATATCTTACACACTTTCGCCTTTTTAATACCGAATGTATATTTGTGAGAGCGAATCAAGTACCAATGTATCCGTTTAAGAAAGCTCCTCTTTACCTTGGCAACAACAGCCTCTTTCATTGATATATATTCCCAAAATGGCTTACTATGAGACATATATACACATTTGCAATTTGTGTTTTCTCTGATTATATCGGCAAAGGGAATAATATCATATACCCCTCCCGGAAAGACTAAAAACCCTATCTCATATCTCTTTATTCCCTCTATGAAAGTTGTGATATTCCTTGTATCGTCAAAAGTATAAGGTAATTGAATTATGGTAATATTTTTTACTATTGATGATATTTTATTATCATGTATATTTGAAGCAAATACATAAACCTTTGATCCCAAACTTTCTAATAAAGCAGCAACATTAATGGTTACCATTTCTGTCCCACCTCCCGGAAAATCTTGATGAAGGAAAGCTATGTTCATTGGCTTCTGCATAATTGTAATTAATAATTATTTCTATTTTAAACTTTCTAACATACACTCCCACTGCCTAAGTGTATTCTCAGGAGAGAATCTTTTTACTGCAACAGCACCATTTTTTGCTACCTTATCACGCAATTCAGTATCATTCATCAATCTCGACATTGCCTCAGCATAAGCCTTTTCGTTGAAAGAATTAATCAATACCCCATTTTCCCATGACGGAGACAATATCTCTCTAACTCCTGCACTACAATCAAATGCTATTGCTGCACATTGATTTGATTGTGCCTCCATTAAAGCCATTCCCCAGCCTTCATAATTGGATGTCAGACAAACGATTGACGCCCTATCGTAATATTGTTGAGGATTTGCCACATAACCTAAAAATTGAACTCTATTGAGTTTAAGTTCTTTAGCTAAACTCTCTAACTTTTCTCTCTCGGGACCAGTTCCCAATATATTAAGTCTCCAATCGGGATGTCTATCTTCAATCAGGTGCCATATCCTTAAAATATGCTCCGGACGTTTATCCCAATATGACAATCTGCCAATAAAACAAACCTCTTTTTGCTTTGGGGTTACAGGTTGGTTATTAATCTCAATATGATTATTTAAAACTCTGAATTTTGAGTTTTTGTATTGCACTCCAATTGCCTTTGCTACATCCCTTGCATATTCTTCACATAGAGTCCCAAAAACATCAACCTTATTGTAACACTCCCTATATACCCTTTTTAAGGCACGTTTCTTTGAACCAAAAGTATATTTATGAGAACGTAATAAGTACCATTCAATTTGTTTTAGGATAGAACCCTTAGTTCTATATCTTTTAGTCTCCTTACTCTCATAATAGTCCCAAAAAGGCAAACTATGCAACATAAACAATAGTTTACAATCTGTTTTACTGCGTAACTCATCGGCATACAGTAAAACATCATATACATCAGTAGGGAATACTAAAAGCGAAATATCTTTCTCTTTTATATTATTTATTATATCGGGGATATTACGTCTATCAACGGGATACGACATCCTTATTATTTCAATATTTGAAGCCTCCTCAGGAATCTTTGTTTCATCAAGGTCATAAACAAAAACATACACCTTTATCCCTTTTGTCTTCAACATCTTTGCAAGATTAATGGTTACCATTTCGGCTCCACCACCCGGAAATATGTAGTGTAAAAAGGCAATACTCTTTATCTCTGATAACTTCATAATTAAAATATTATGCTACATTCTGCATATCAACAAGTTTCTTGTAGTAACCATTAAGTGCTATCAACTCATCGTGTTTACCTCGCTCTACAATTTCACCTTCGTGCATTACGCATATCAGATCGGCGTGTTTAATTGTTGAAAGGCGGTGAGCAATAACCAATGTTGTTCTATTACGCATAAGATTCTCCAAAGCCTCCTGCACTAAACGTTCGCTTTCAGTATCAAGAGCCGAAGTTGCCTCGTCAAGAATAAGGATTGGAGGATTTTTCATAATTGCACGAGCAATACTTAATCGTTGGCGTTGACCTCCTGATAGGCGACATCCTCTATCTCCGATATAGGTATCATAACCATTCTCCGTTGCCATAATAAAGTCATGTGCATTTGCAATCTTTGCTGCCTCAATAACCTGCTCCATTGTAGCACTCTCAACACCGAAAGTTATATTGTTGTAGAAGGTATCATTGAACAGAATTGCCTCTTGATTTACATTACCCATCAAGGCACGTAAACTGAACGGAGTTACATCCCTTACATCAATACCATCAATTAAAATACTTCCCTTCTCCACATCATAGAAACGTGGTATCAAGTCTGCCATAGTGGTTTTACCTGATCCCGATTGACCTACGAGAGCAACTGTTTTACCTTTTGGAATAACTAGATTAACACCCTTTATTACATAATCCTCGTTATACTTAAACCACACATCTTTATACTCAATAGTATCGTTAAGTTTTACAAGTGACTTGGGATTTTCAGGGGCTTGAATAGGGTTCTCAGCACTCAATATCTTATCTATACGCTCCATTGATGCCAATCCCTGTTGTATTGCATAAAATCCTTTTGTCAAATCCTTAGCCGGATTAATTATACTATAAAATATGATAAGATAATATATAAACTCGGGGGCAGAAATCATTCCGCTTCCTTCAAGAATCAGCGTTCCACCAAACCACAAAACTATTGCAATAGTAAGAGTCCCCAAGAACTCGCTCATAGGGTGTGCTAACGATTGGCGACGAGCAATTCTGTTGCTAAACTTAAACAATAGATTATTTGTATTATGAAAACGATTTTTAATTTTATCCTCTGCATTAAAAGCCTTTATTATTCGCAATCCGCCAAGAGTTTCATCAATCTCAGAGAATAACACTCCCGATTGCTGTTGAGCATCCAACGATGCCCTTTTCAATGTTTTTGACACCTTACCCATTATATATCCAGCAATAGGCAATAGCACCAAAACAAACAGAGTTAATTGCCAACTGATTAAGAACATAGTTGTAAGATATACCACTATCATAATGGGATTTTTTGATATCATCTCCAACGATGCCATAATTGAATTCTCAACACCTCCAACATCGCCTGTCATACGAGCCATAATATCACCCTTACGTTCAGATGTAAAAAATCCTATTGGCAAAGAAGTTACCTTATCGTATAAAAAATTACGAATATCTCTTACAACACCTGTTCTCAAAGGAATTATAAAATAAGAACTTAGATAGGCACTCATTGTTTTAAAGAAAGTCATAACCACTAACAAGACACCCATCAAAAACAGCACCCACGATTGACCATTTGCTACTATCTGCTCATTAATAATACAGTAAAAGTTATTTACAAAGACATCTTTCGCACTGCCACTTCCCCACTCCATCCATTGATACGAAGTCTCATTAATTTTGAACAATATCTCTAATATGGGGATAATTGTTGCAAAAGAGAATAGAGTAAGTATAGTTGATAAAATATTAAAAAATAGATTTAATATAAAATACTTTTTATAGGGAGGTACAAATCTTACAAGCAGTTTTAATAATTCCTTAAACATAATAATATTTTTTATTGATATATATTACTCCAAAAATAAGATACTCATTAATTAACATATCCGACTACAAAGATAGTTTATTATTCTTAAATAACAGAATGAAGAAGAGATATCACGAAATTACATCAGCAGTTTCACGATACTTTTTCCATTATCTTAATATCCTCTTATATCTAACTAAAACAAAAATAGAGAAAATTATCCTTTAACAGGAATATTTAGAGATAAATTATAACTTTAAGAGCAAATAAGAATAATTTTTCAGGGCTATATTGTGTAATTAAATTTTTATACATACTTTTGCAAGCGTATCGGTTCTCACCGAAGATTAAAAAGGGAATAGGGTGAAAATCCCTGACAGTCCCGCTGCTGTGAGTTCCATATAAAGGCCAGGATATGCCACTTTTATGCGAGAGGAGCATAATGGGAAGGCAATCCTAAAAAGGCTGGAACAAGTCAGAAGACCTGCCGATGCATATTACTAACAGCTTTCGAGGAAAGAGCGTGTGGTGAAAAAAAGGAACACTCCCTATCTAATGCCTTAATAGGCTAACATCCGCATCAACTTCTCCCCAAAGCACAATTTTAAAGCGGATGACTTTACAACAGCACATAAAATCAATTATTGCGGTAATACTTTTAGGTATTGCACCCTGCTCTATTGTAGCAACCGAAATTGAAGAGAGTGCAATAGACTCTATATTACTACAACTCAACTTAGAAGAAGTTAATATCACTGCAAACCGTTTTAGAGAGATGACTCCGGTTCAACGCTTGTCGGGCAAGGAGTTAGAGAAACTAAACAGTTACTCTGTTGCTGATGCTTTGCGTCACTTTACAGGAGTTCAACTTAAAGACTACGGAGGCGTTGGAGGTATTAAAACCATTGATATCCGCAGTATGGGAGCAAACCATGTTGGAGTATTTTACGATGGAATACAACTTGGCAATGCACAAAACGGGCAGATTGACCTCTCAATGTACTCGCTCGATAACATCGATGAATTGGCAGTATATAACGGACAAAAAGGGGAGATTTTTCAACCAGCCAAAGATTTTGGCTCAGCAGGAATGTTATACATTCGCTCTCGCCGTCCAAAATTTGAGAGCGGTAAAAACTATCATCTTAAAGTGGCATCAAAATTTGGCTCATTTGCCACAATCAACCCCTCACTCCTTTTAGAGACAAAGATTAACGACAGTATATCTGTGTCGGTATCGGCAGAGTATCTAACATCAAGTGGAGAGTATGACTTCAGATACCGCAGAGTTACACCCGATGGAACAGTTGCATACGACACAACCGCTACAAGACAAAACGGAGATATCAGAGCAGTAAGGGTTGAGGGTGGAGTATTTGGTACTATCAACGA
Organism: Bacteroidales bacterium; assembly: GCA_017521245.1. NCBI lineage: Bacteria > Pseudomonadati > Bacteroidota > Bacteroidia > Bacteroidales > Bacteroidales bacterium. Next base: position 2,663 of record JAFXDI010000006.1, on the reverse strand, counting down.
CGGATATTGGAGAGTAAAACTATATACATATAATTCAGAACGTGGAATACCTGGAGCCATTGTAAACAACGTATGGCGACGAGGCGAACGCCTTTGGGATAACAACACCTTTGTACAAGGCACATTCAGCAAAGACATTAACCGCTATTACCGCACTATGGTAAATGCAAAATATGCCTACTATAACACCCACTATGTAAACAACGATGCAAAACTTATTGAGGTAGATAACCGATATAAACAAAAAGAGATATATCTATCCACTTCACACGCCTTTACACCCTTCCGCTTTTGGGATATAGCCGTTGCTTACGACTACCAATTCAATACACTAAACAGCGATATGGCAAACTTTGCCTATCCAAAACGTCATACAAATATGTTGGCTCTTGCTACATCGTTTCAGATTTGGAGAATGAAGATACAAGGTAGCTGCTTGGCAACATTCATAAAAGATAAAACTGCAACAGGCGATAACGAAGGAAAGAAAAAAGCCTTCTCTCCATCACTATTGTTCTCACTTAAACCTCTTAAGAACGGTAATTTAACCCTCAGAGCATTCATAAAACGCAGTTTCACAATGCCCACCTTTAACGATTTGTACTACACCGACTTAGGTAATGCCTCACTTAAACCCGAATATGCAACACAATATGACGGAGGAGTAACCTATATGCGTCAGTGGGAAAAGAAGTTTGTAAGGATGTTCAGAATACAGGCTGACGGATACTACAACCGCGTTACCGATAAAATTACTGCATACCCCAAAGGACAACAGTTCCGCTGGACAATGTTAAACTTGGGAGAGGTAGAGATTAAAGGTTGCGATGTTGCAACAGAGATAACAATATCTCCTGCCAACAAACTATTCTTTACTGTAAAAGGACAATATACCTACCAACACGCAATTGATGTTACCGATGTGAACGATAGTTATTATGGTGATCAAATCCCATACGTTCCTCGCCACAGTTGTTCAGCAGCAGTGCAAGGGGTATATGACGGATGGTGCATTAATTATAGTTTCATATATGCAGGAGAGAGATATTCCGGGCAACAAAACGTTGCAGCAAACCACATGCAACCATGGTACACTCACGACATATCACTAATAAAAGAGTTTAAACTAAAACGAGGCAGTGCACTCAAAGGCACATTTGAGGTGAATAACTTCTTAAATCAGGCATACGATGTTATCCAAAACTATCCAATGCCGGGAATAAACTACCGTTTTACCCTATCATTTGAGATTTAATATGAAAAGCAGATATATAACATATATAGCCTTTATTGCCTCGTTACTTTTCGCATCGTGCCGAGATGAAGAGACAATCATCCTTTCAGAGAGCGAAAGCATTGAAAATGCAATAGATGCAAACGCCAACCCATACGGCTTTTACCTGCTAAACGAAGGCAATATGGGAAGCAACAAAGCAACACTCGACTTTATGGATTTTACCACAGGCATATATCATCACAACATATATGCCGAGAGCAACCCCAATGTAATAAAGGAGTTGGGGGATGTTGGCAACGATGCAAAAATTTACAACAACAAACTTTGGTTAGTTATAAACGCATCGCACAAAGTTGAGATTGTTGAGGCAAAAAATGCAAAACGCATAGCACAAGTTGATGTGCCAAATTGCCGATATATAGTGTTTGATGGTAAATACGCCTACGTTTCATCGTATGTAACAACAATAATAGGCGATGTTAATGCACAAGAGGGTGCTGTATTTAAAATTGACACTGAAACTTATGAGATTGTAGGAGAGGTTAAAGTTGGCCGACAACCCGAAGAGATGGTTATAAAAAACGGATACCTATATGTTGCAAACTCGGGAGGTTATAACTCCGACAATTACGACAACACAGTATCGGTAATTCGCCTATCTTCATTTACACAGATAGAGAAAAAAGAGATTGCAATAAATCTCCACCGAATGAGGATTGATAAAAATGGTAAAATATGGGTGCTTTCTCGTGGCAATTACTACACCTTACCTCCTCGACTATATAGGCTTGAGACAAATAGCAACGGAACTATAAAAAGCGTTGAAGCAACAAACCTGCTATGTTCAAACTTTGATATCTGCGAAGATAAAATATATATGTATAACGCACCTTATCAAGGAAACTCAATGGCAACAAACATAACATACACCATTGCCAATATTGAAACAGCAGAGATAGAAGAAGAGCGTTTTATAAAAGACGGAACAGAGAGTTTAATTAAAGTACCATACGCCATAAAGGTAAACCCCTCAACAAAAGAGGTGTTTATATGCGATGCCAAAAACTATGTATCATCGGGAACAATAACCTGTTACTCACCACAAGGCACAAAGCGTTGGAGCGTGTTTACAGGAGATATACCCTCATTGGTAGAATTTATATACAAGTAATTATGAAAAGAATACATTTGATAACAACAATCCTATCGGCAATACTACTGATAGGTTGCCATAACGGACCCGATATAACATCAATAGGCGTTGATTACAACTATTCAGTACCTCGCCTACAAAAACTCTCAATTGCAACAGGAGCAGCAGGAGATAGCTTTAAATGGGAGATAATATCTGAAAGCGGAGAAGTAACACTACTATCAGAGGATAGAGAGTGCATATTTGTTGCCGAGAAGAACGGAAATTACTCAC
>JAFXDI010000005.1 GCA_017521245.1 Bacteroidales bacterium | reverse complement strand
TCTTGACCGGATTTCAATTGACCAGTAGCAAGCAGGGCTTTGATCAATAAGCAGTTCATCTTGTCTGCAGTATTGAAATCATAGGAGTTGCCAGAAGCAGATTTATAGGTGATGTTCTTACAAGTCAGTTCTTCGATAGCACGCAATATGGTGTCTGCGCTGCAAGTGCGAAGAGTTGGATGAAGAGACAAATGTTTCATCAAGTGAGTTGTAACATCCTCAATACATGAGCCGCCACAAAGATATACGCACATCAGAGAGCGTAGAATCTCGCTATATTGATAACCAAACATAGTGCATCTCAATCCCAAGGTGGAATCTATGGTTTGAGCTAAAAGAGCATCAAATTGCTCCATAATCGAAAAAATTCCTCCAAAAGGAGTGAGTTTCTCAGATTTAATTTGTATCTTTGCCATGTCATATTAGAGTTTTGCTTGTCTTCTTTTCGCAACACTAAGGTAAGTGAAAATTCTGACATGGCAAAATCCTGAGCAACTTTTTGTTGTTCAGGTACTTATAAATAAAGTTAAATCAAAGTGTTGCGGAATTAAGGTTATAGAAGGAAAACAATTATATTAATATTTAACATTAAAACAAATCAATTATGAAGAAAATGATGAAAATTTTTAGCCGTTTAGTGTTGGTAACATTTGCGGCATTGAGTATCAGTTTTGCATTTACATCTTGCGGAGGAGAAGATGAAGATAACGATAATATATACGTTAACGGAGGAGGAGATTTTGATCAAGAAATAAGCGGAGGCGAAAATGCCGATGGAACAGTCTCTTTGACAGTTAATAATGGGATATATGTAGCAAAATATACTTTGACTTTTGATGATAATGACTTGTGTACAAGAGCTATTTGTGAGTGTACTTTTTCAAGTAGAGATTTTGCAAACGCTTTTGTAGAAACTTGTGAAGATGAAGTTATTAGCAGAAACGGAAATAAAGTAACAATTGATCAAACTGATCTATTTGAAGGAGACTCAAAAGATTACGTTTTAGCGGCGATAGAGGCAATGTCCCAACAATATTAAATTATTATCTCTTTTGAGATTTGGTTTATAACTTAAAATTTAAGTAAATATATGAAGAAAATTTTATTCACATTAGTTTTATGTGTGTTTGCCTTAGGAACGTACGCACAAAAAGGAGAGATGGCAGCAAGTGCCCAATTTATGCTTGGAGCAGGGCAAGGCATCACTAACCCAGGATTAGGAGCAAAATTCTCTTACAGCATCACCGATCCTTGGCGTTTGGCGGCATCGTTCGATTACGGTTTCAAAAACAAAGGAATGAGTTCATGGGATATTAATGTTGATGCTCACTATCAATTCTTCTTTGGTAAAGGAATGAGAGCATATCCAATGGCAGGTTTCACAGTTTTAGGTTATACCGCTAAATATTTCGGATACAAAGCAAATACCACTTGTGTGGGTGTAAATCTTGGAGGAGGTTTCCAATATGACATTAATGATAATTGGGCTGTTTACACAGAACTTAAAGGTCAATTGGTTCACAATCATGGTTCACGCTTTGCATGGGGAGTAGGAGGATCATATAAATTCTAAAAATCAGAGTTTCAATTTATAGAAACAACTATACTCCATAATTTTTAATAAAATGATTTATAAGTGAAAAATCCTATTAAACAGATGAAAGTCTGTTTAATAGGATTCTTTTGTTATTACAGGGAATAAAAACTGATTCTATTTGTTTTTTGTAGCCCTTAGTATCTCTCTCTTGCCGTTCTTAGGGCCAGCAATACGTTCAACCTTAAAGCCAATATCTGCCAACATTCTGCGGATAACACCTTTTGAACAGTAGGTAGTTAAAACGGCATCGATGCTGGCTGAGGCATAGAGCCTTTCAAAAGCCTCTCTCGTCCACATTTCGGGTTGTTTCTCGGGAGCAAAGGCATCAAAGTATATAACATCAATAAAAGAGGGGAGACTATCCGTAAGATAATCTCCCTCTATCTTTTCGAGGGTAAAGAAAGGTGTAATCTCCACCTCTCTGTTCCACTCGGCATCTATAATCTTGTCATATAGAGTTTTATCAACAATCTCGCCATATTTAAGTTGCGAGAGAGTATCACAATCAACAGGATATTTTTCGATTGAGATATAGTGAACAGGATGCTCCGCGTTGGTAGCCATTGCTGTTACAACAGCATTCAATCCCGTTCCAAAACCAACTTCAAGAACTCTCACCCTCTCCCCTTTGCTACGGTAAAGAAAGGCACAATCCCTGAAGATATGTTCCGACTCTGTTAAAGCACCCTTTACAGAGTGATAGTGTTCATCAAGTTCTTTAACATAAAGCGTTGCCGAACCGTCATCGGTAATCTCAATCTCTCTCACCTCCCTATTTCTCGTACTCTATAAGAACAGCGTTAGTAGCAATAACTTGTCCAGGCTCAATGAAAACACGTTTAATAACACCATTACGCTCAGCAATAATGCTGTTCTCCATCTTCATAGCCTCAAAAACAAACAACTCATCGCCACGTTTTACGGTGTCGCCGGGTTTAACAGCAACAGTAAGCACTGTACCACCCATAGGAATTGTAACAGTAGGACCAGTGATAGGCTCCTCCTCAACCTCAGGCTCCTCCTTAACAACCTCTTCAACTTTAGGCTTGCTTGCCTCAAACTCCTCAGCACGTCTGTTCTTTAAGAATGTAGCACCAACAGCAGGGAATAGTTGAAGAAGAAGATAGTCGTTATCATCTTTTGCAAGTTTAACACCACCAAACTCCGCCAACTCAGGATTTTCGGGTGCTTTATAAGATGCAATATCGTATGGAACCTCTTCGGCACTACCCGTAATCTTCTCTCTAAACTCAGGAGATATAGCCACAGGAGTCTTGCCATACTCACCCTTTATAAGATTAACAAACTGGTTTGTAACCATAGTGTAGTCAGGGTTGCCTTTCTTGCGGTCAAGAGCAAGGTTTACAGCTTGGCTACCCACAATTTGCGATGTAGGAGTAACCAATGGCACAAGACCTGCAGCACGGCGTACCTCAGGGATAAGAGCCATTGCATCGTTAAGAATATCCTCTGCACCAAGACTGCGAAGTTGAGCCACCATATTACTATACATACCACCGGGAACCTCGGCATGTTTAACAATCTCGTTTGGTTTAGGGAAGTTGAAGTATGCCTCAATAGCATGACAAGCATTTAACAACTCCTCCTCGTTATTAGCTTTTGCAGCCTCAATAGCTTTATCAAACTGAGCATCAATCTCAGCAGGGATAGTATCAGTCAATGGGTCAAAAGTTATTGGGAAACTCTTAACAAGGTCGTAGGCGGCAAGTTCTTTGCGAATACCTTCGAGTTTTGCTCTGATTTTACCAACAGCCTCCATATTAGCCTCAACCTCAACACCCAACTTTTTACAGAAGATATAAATCAACTCCAAAGCAGGAGCCGCTGAGCCACCACCAAAGTACCAGATATTTGTATCCAAAATATCAACACCATGTATAACTGCCATCAACGAAGATGCCAAACCATAACCTGGAGTACAGTGAGTGTGGAAGTCGATAGGAACATTAACAGCCGCTTTAAGTTTAGGAATAAGAGTAGCAATACGGGCAGGATTAACCAAACCAGCCATATCCTTAAGAGTGATAATCTTAGCACCCATAGCCTCCATACCCTTAGCCTTCTCAACAAAATATTCATCAGTAAAAATCTTCTCCTCAACAACTTGAGCAGGTTTCTTGCCAAACAAACGAGCAAAGAAGCCAACCTTCTCAGGCTCTCTGTTTTGAGCAGGTTTAGGATCAACGGTGTAACAAACAGCACCATCGGCAATACCGCCCACCTCGTTTATCTTCTCAATAGAACTCTTAACATTGTTAAGGTCGTTAAGAGCATCAAACACACGCATAATGCCCAACCCCTGTTTAACAGCCTCTTTGTAGAAACCATCAATAATGGTATTGGGGTATGGAGCATAGCCAAAGAGGTTACGTCCGCGTGAAAGAGCAGTAAGGTACGATCTGCCTTCAATAACTTTGCTTATTGAACTCAATCTAACCCAAGGGCTCTCATCAAGGTAACGCATAACAGAGTCGGGAACTGCACCACCCCAAACCTCCATAGCATAGAAACCAGCCTCTTTGTATATATCAATAACTTGATTAATTTGCTCCCCTGTCATACGGGTAGCGAATAGTGATTGTTGACCGTCACGAAGAGTTAAATCGCGAATTTTAAGTTTTTTATTCATAGTGTACTCCTTTCTCTTTTTTGTGGGAGTTATTAAATGATTTAAGTTTATATTTTGCAAAAATATATTTGCTTTAGATATAAAACAAATAAATAAGGAAAAATTTCTTTATTAAAATTTCCTAATCCCCTTTTATTAAATTAATGATTAGCCCAATAACAAAACATAGTTACCTTAGTCACCCTAGTTATCCTAGCCATCTTATTAACCTTACCACTAACAACTCTTTAACCCCCAATAACAACAAAGGTTTGCACGAAAATGCAAACCTTTGTTTATTACTAATTACTCTTTACTCTTTCAAGAAACTACATTCTCTCAGGAACATCAATGCCTAATAACTTCATACCGTTGCGAATAATCTTTGCGGTATTAACCGATAGCAACAAACGGAAGGCACGTTTGCTCTCATCCTCTTCGCGAAGGATTGAGAAGTCGTGATAGAATTGGTTATACTCTTTAACCAAATCGTAGGTGTAGTTTGCAATAAGTGCAGGGCTGTAAGTAGCGGCTGCATCTTTAAGCACGCTCTTGAACTCAGCCAAGCGTTGAATTAGAGAAACCTCTTTCTCCGAAATCTCAACATTGCCATCTATTTGAGTAGGAATTTCAATACCGCTCTCTGCTGCTTTACGCAAAACAGAACTAATACGAGCGTGTGTATATTGAATAAAAGGTCCTGTATTACCGTTAAAATCAATTGACTCTTTTGGGTTGAATGTCATATTCTTGCGAGGGTCAACCTTCAAGATAAAATATTTCAAAGCACCCAAACCAGTCATCTCCGATATTGTCGCAGCCTCCTCAGCCGAGCAACCATCAAGTTTGCCAAGTTCTGCCGATGTTTCACGAGCAGTTGCAACCATCTCATCCATAAGGTCGTCGGCATCAACCACAGTACCCTCACGAGATTTCATCTTACCCTCAGGCAACTCAACCATACCGTACGAGAAGTGAACAAGATCCTTACCCCAAGAGAAGCCAAGTTTATCTAACAAAATTGACAATACCTGGAAGTGGTAGTTTTGCTCATTACCAACAACATATATCATCTTGTCGATAGGGAAGTCGATAAAACGAAGTTTGGCAGTACCAATATCCTGAGTCATATAAACCGAAGTACCATCGGCACGAAGCAAAAGTTTCTCATCCAGACCTTCGCCTGTAAGGTCAGCCCAAACCGAGCCATCGGGACGGCGGTACATAATACCCTTCTCTAAGCCTTCAAGAACTTTATCTTTACCCTCAAGGTATGTCTCTGATTCGTAGTATATCTTATCAAAATCAACGCCCATACGTTTGTATGTCTCATCAAAACCGGCATATACCCACTCGTTCATCATACGCCATACCGAGCGAACATCTTCATCACCAGCCTCCCAACGGCGTAGCATCTCGCGAGCCTCAGCCATCAAAGGCGAAGCAGCCTCAGCCTCCTCTTTGGTCATACCTTTAGCCTCAAGTTCTTTGACCTCAGCTTTGTAGTGTTTGTCAAACAAAACGTAGAAGTCGCCAATCAAGTGGTCGCCTTTCTTGCCTGCCTTTTCGGGAGTAACACCCTCGCCCCATTTTTGCCAAGCCAACATCGACTTACAAATATGAATACCTCTGTCGTTAACAATATTTGTTTTAACAACACGATTTCCGTCAGCGGCAAGAATTTGCGAAAGGCTGAAACCTAAAAGGTTATTTCTGACGTGACCTAAGTGCAATGGTTTATTTGTATTTGGTGAAGAGTACTCAATCATTACCAAAGGCGACTCTTCGGTAACAGGAGTAAAACCATATTTCTCCTCTTTTGCTATTGCGTTTAGTTGCTCAATCCAAGAGTTTCCAGCAATTGAAAGGTTCAAGAAACCTTTAACTACATTAAACCCTGATACTAAATCAGAATTGGCGACCATCCACTCTCCAACTTCAGTAGCGGTAGCCTCAGGCGATTTTTTAGAAGCCTTTAAGAAAGGGAACACCACAAGAGTTAAGTTACCCTCAAACTCTTTTTTAGTCTTTTGCAACTGAATTGCAGGATTTTCTTTATCTATACCGTAAAGGGCGTTAAGAGCCGAAGCGGTAATTTCTGTTATTTTATCCATTATTCTATAATGTTCTTGAAATCAGTTTAAAATTCGAGTGCAAAATTAGTTATAAAAATTGATATTTTGCTAGGCAACATCTACTAAATTGTAAATAAAATAAACGTAATAGCACACTTTTAACACACTTCTCTCCTTTTAGTATTTTTTTACTATTAAAAATAGTATCTGTTCAGTAAAATTGCTATCTTCGCAAAACAAGTAATAGAAATAATATAAAACAAATAACTATGAAAAAAATCATTCTGACATTGGTTTTAGGTGCTACAATAATTGGAGCATCAGCACAAAATGAGAGAGGTGGTATATCGCAGGATATGCTTCAAGAGATAAGCAAAGGTTATACAGGAAGTGCCGAGCAAAAGGCAGTACGCAATGCTCTTGCCATTAACCCTATATCGGAGTTGAGCGTAAACTCTGAGAACTTGTCAATGTGCGACACTCACTTCTCACATAGAGTAAAAACAAAAGGAATAACAAACCAACTATCATCAGGTCGTTGCTGGTTGTTTACAGGTCTTAACGTGTTACGTGCAAAGATGATAGACAAATATGACCTTCCCGAGATGGTATTCTCACACAACTATCTGTCGTTCTATGATCTGTTAGAGAAATCAAACCTATTCCTTCAAGCAATCATCGACACTAAAAACGAGGCAATAGAGTCACGCCAAGTAGAGTGGTTAATGAAAAATCCAATAGGCGATGGCGGACAATTTACAGGAGTATCAAACCTTATAATGAAATATGGAGTAGTTCCCAAAAGTGCAATGGCAGAGACCTACCAAAGCAACAACACAGAGCAGATGCGAAACATCTTAAAACTTAAACTAAGAGAGTTTGCATTGGCGCTTCGTGCCGAGAAGAGCGAGAAGAGTGCAATGGCTGCAAAAACAAAGATGCTAACCGAGATTTACAGAATATTGGCAGAGTGTGTAGGAGTTCCCCCAACAGAGTTTGAGTGGACTCGTTACGACAAGGATGGTAATGCCGTAAGCACAAAAACATACACTCCAAAGAGTTTCTACGATGAGTATATAGGCGAGGACTTAGAGAATAACTATATAATGGTTATGAACGATCCCTCACGCGAGTATAATAAGGTATATGAGATAGACCTCGACCGCCACGTATATGACGGAGAGAACTGGCTATATCTAAACCTACCAATAGAGAAGATAAAAGAGATGGCAATAGCCTCAATAAAAGATAACACAGCAATGTACTTCTCTTGCGATGTTCGCAAATTCTGGAGCAAAGAAAAAGGAACACTCGATTTGAATAATACCGATTACGCATCACTATTCCGCACCACATTCCCAATGAACAAGAAAGAGCGTATTCAAACCTTTGCAAGTGGCTCAACTCACGCAATGACACTTATTGCTGTTGATTTGGATGAGCAAGGCACACCCAAAAAGTGGATGGTAGAGAATAGTTGGGGCGAGAACTCAGGATACAAAGGCAACCTGATTATGACAGATGAGTGGTTTAATGAGTATATGTTCCGTTTGGTAGTAGAGAAAAAATATGTACCCTCTGACGTAATGGAACTAATGAAACAAGAGCCAATAATGCTTCCCGCATGGGATCCGATGTTTGCTCCAGAGGAATAAAACCCAACAAGAATCACACATCAGACCAATATTGGTCTAATAAAATATTAACCCTTACAGACTAAACTATGAATTTAGAGAGATTAATGGCTCAACTCGAAGCCAAGCATCCGGGTGAGCGAGAGTACCTTCAAGCGGTACGCGAGGTGTTAAGTTCAATAGAGGAGGTTTATAATCAACATCCCGAGTTTGAACGAGCAAAGTTAATAGAGAGGTTGGTCGAGCCCGAGAGGGTTATAATATTCAGAGTACCTTGGGTAGATGACAAAGGCGAGGTACAAGTAAATACAGGATACCGAGTACAGTTTAACAGTGCAATAGGTCCCTACAAAGGCGGATTGCGTTTTCATGCTTCGGTAAACCTCTCAATCTTGAAATTCTTAGGATTTGAGCAGACATTTAAAAATGCACTCACAACCCTGCCAATGGGAGGAGGAAAAGGAGGCTCCGATTTCTCTCCACGCGGAAAGAGCGATGGCGAGATAATGCGTTTCTGTCAAGCATTTATGAATGAGTTGTTCCGTTACATTGGTCCCGAAACCGACATCCCTGCAGGAGACATCGGCGTTGGAGCAAGAGAGATAGGTTATCTATTTGGACAATACAAAAAACTTACACGCACCTTTAACGGAGTGCTCACAGGCAAAGGACTTGAATATGGAGGCTCACTTGTACGCCCTGAGGCAACAGGATATGGAGCATTATACTTTGTCTCAGAGATGCTCACAAACAAAGGCTTGAGCATAGAGGGCAAACGAGTTGCCATAAGCGGATTTGGAAACGTAGCATGGGGAGCAGCCCGAAAGGCTGTTGAGATGGGTGCAAAGGTAATAACCATATCAGGCCCTGACGGATACATACTTGATGAAGAGGGTATAAGTGGCGAAAAGATTGAGTATATGCTCACTCTTCGTGCAAGTGGCAACGATATATGCCAACCCTACGCCGACCGATTCCCCAATGCTAAATTTGTAGAGGGTAAACGCCCATGGGAAGTACCTTGCGATATAGCACTCCCATGTGCAACACAAAACGAGTTAGATGGCGAAGATGCACAAAACCTCATAAACAACGGAGTAATGTGTGTAGGCGAAATATCAAATATGGGATGTACACCTGAAGCCATTGAGTTGTTCACAGAACACAAACTGCTATATGCACCAGGCAAGGCAGCCAATGCAGGAGGAGTATCAGTATCAGGATTAGAGATGAGTCAAAACTCAGCCCACATATCTTGGAGTGCCGAGGAGGTAGATGCCCGCTTGCGTACCATAATGAAAGACATACACCAAAACTGCGTTAAGTTTGGAACAGAGCCAGACGGATATATCAACTACGTAAAGGGTGCAAACATAGCAGGATTTATGAAGGTTGCCCGAGCTATGATGGCACAAGGTGTGGTTTGATTTAACTATCAGCAATTAGATATTAGTTGTTTGTTAACAACTAATCAGTTAAGAAATGGATTCCTTCGGTAATCCATTTCTTTGTTCTAATAAGTCCAATAATAAAACATAGTTACCTTAGTCACCCTAGTTATCCTAGTCATCTTAATAACCTTTCCACTAACGACTCTTTAATCCCCCAATAACAGCAAAGGTTTGCATTTTCGTGCAAACCTTTGTTTATGTAAATAATATTTTTTATAAACTTTTTGACCGCAAAAAGTTACAAAAACTCCCGCCACCCGTATAAAACAGTCATTCGTTTTTTTGTTCGGGAGTAAACATCCCTCAGTCAAAACTCATTTGCCGTTCCAACCTTTCCAAAGTTTGCGAGGTGTTGCGGAACTCGCTTCGCTCAAACAGTCCTCACACTATATCCCGCAAACTTCGGGGTTTCCACTCTGTTTTATAATGGTGCGGTCTTATTTTAAAGTTACTTTCCCCGTCTGGTAGACAGGAAACGAGCCACCCCAGTAGTAGGGACGTGCCCTCCGTCGTGCAGGGTACTGCACTCCCCATTTTAAGGTACAAATTGACATTTAGTCAATTTTAATTACAATGTAATTACCTAAAAATGCCTGTCACGTCCGTAAGAAAAGAGTATCTCAAGGCAGTAGGGACAGAGTATGCTCTGTCTGTCCAATTAGCCTAATTGGTTCAATAAAAAAACTTAGTTATCTTAGTTCTAAAAACTAAAAACTAACAACTCTTTAATCCCCTAACAACAGCAAAGGTTTGCATTTTCGTGCAAACCTTTGTTTATCTAACAACTAACAAATCTGCGGGTAAGCGAGGGCAAAATAAGTTTACTTAAACTTTGCCGAGCGTGAGCAGATTCAACAAGCAAGTGCTTGTTAACTACCCCAACGGGGTGGCGTTAGCCAACAACTAACAACTTACTTAACTGCAACTTTGCGAGTGTTGTTACCAACCTTAACAAGGTAAATACCGTTGTTCATATCGTTAAGAGATAGTCTTGAAGCAAACGCACTCTCAACCAAAACACCAGCAACGTTATAAACCTCAATTTGAGCCTCTTCGTTTAGTGAAATAGTGTTGTTAAAGAAGAAGATTTTATCTTTACCAGCAACACTCTCCTCCTCAATACCAGCAGGAGCGGTTGAAGTAGTAACCTTTATACCATGCACCCAAAGTTCTGCATTATTTACATTTTGAAGATAAGCGTATAAAGGTTCATTGGTTTGCATATTCCAAGCACCATCATTTCCGTTATCAAGAGTCTCTATCCCTGTCCAAGTATAAATACCACTTCTAAACAAAGGTTTAAACATACTTGCGTATGCAGCTGATATTACATAGTAGTCAGTAAATGTAGTCTCTATATCTTTTGATGCCAACATTCTAACCATTGCTCTTCCGTCTTTAGACAAGCAAAGGCTGAATGTTTTACAAGAGGGCATCATTACTGCAATACCACCACCATTGGTACTCATCATACTAGAAGCAGCACTTATTACAATAGCACCTGTTAATGAGCCATCTGAACCAACCTCTCCATCAGTACCAGCACCTACAAACCAAGAGTCTGCATAAGGGGCAGGATAGTCGGGCATAATATCGGCATACACCATTTGAATAAGTTTGCCATCGGGATCAATCTTATAATCCTCCTCATTACATATACCAACGTATTTCTCAATCTTCTCGTCGGTATCAAACCATAACCAACCGTCAGCATCAACATCTGCCGGGTCAAATAGGTTATACTCTTGTGCTTGTATATTCAAAGTACAAGCCATTGCTAAAAGCATTAAAGTAAAAATTTTTTTCATAAGCATTTTTTATTTAAATTAATTAATTATTCGCTTTGCTCTAATTAGGAATGAGAAATTAGGAATGAGGAATTAACTCCTAATTCCTAATTGTGGCGAAGCCACGAACCAATTCCTAATTTAAAAAACTACATCTCTCTCCACTCCGGATTTTGAACAACGCCATGGTAGCGAATTTCATCCCAAGGGATAGGAAGGTAGTATTGTTTCTCCTCAAAATATCTCACACGTTTTGGGAAACGGTTCATATTTGAGATAGTATATCTTGTTTGACCATTAGCACTATTAACAACAATCTTCATTGCTTTAATAGGGTTAGTCGCACCATTCATCTTCTCAACGGCTACGCCCCAGCGGAACATATCCCAATATGTAGTCTCCTCAAATGCCAACTCAATTCTACGTTCGTTAACAAGTTCTTCCCAGGTAAGAGAGGGGAGAGGTTGCATTTTTGCTCTTGTACGCACCTCGTTGACTTTTGCCAGTGCAGTTCCGTTGTCACCTAAGCGGAACATAACCTCTGCGTAATCCAACAGAGCCTCTGCGTAACGCCAGATGATATAGTTTTGCTTACTTGCGTAAGTCTCATCCTTATCAATCTTTTGAGTCTCATCAACAAATTTACCCATATAGTAACCAGTGCGAGAGTAAGCCGCGGTTTCGCTCTCGCCATACTGAGTTAAGTCCTCTCCAGCAACTTCGGTGTTACCAGTACGCATGTAGTGAATATCCATTGTGTGACCGTTATAAACCGAGCCATCATACAAAATGTTCGCATAAAAGCGGTAATCTCTACCCTCGTATGGGTTGTTTTTATCATAAACATACCCCTCTCTCATACCATACTCATCAACGTGGTTTTGAGTAGGAGTATAAGCCGCAATAGTACCTGTAAAGAAAGGAGAGGCAGCATCGCGGTCAAGTTTATGACCATATCCAGTATCATAGTTACCATCGTTAGAGTGTTGCACCTCTAAGATTGACTCCTGACTATTCTTTGTAAGGAATATATTACGATACTCTTTTTTAATCTCCTCAAGCGAAGTTCCTGCAATTTGCACCAAACTATATTGGTTAAGTTCAAACAGATCCTCGTAAGCCTTTTTAGCCTTCTCAAGCATTGCTTGAGATTGGTCATCGGTGAAGCCTAAATAGTCGTTACTCTTGTTTTGGTAATATTCGCTCGAAGCCCACATATAAGTTTTGGCAATAAGCATAAGGGCAGCACCTTTTGTTATACGACCTGCATCTGTTGACGCATAGTAGGCGGGTAGTCTGTTTGCAGCCTCTTTGGCATCGTTAACAATGGCAGTAACCATTTCATTGTACGAAGCTCTTGCAAATTTAGTATTCTCTTTAAGAGGGTCAAAAGTTTTGTGAATCAACATAACGCCACCCCATTGACGCCATAACATATAGTAGTAATATGCTCTAAAGAAGTGTGCTTCGCCCAAGATACGCTCTTTATGTTCACCAGCGGCAATCTTTGCTTCGTTCTCAAACAATCGGTTAATTGCTTGTATTTGAGTATAGTAATTAGCCCATTTTACGGTAGCCCAGTTGGTTATCTCTTGATTGTTCCCTTTTAAAAGGTCGCCGTAACCAGCATTATAGTAGTCAGTTTTAGAGGGAACAATTTGATCTCCAAACCAAGGCATATAGTATCGCGATGAACTTTTTACCAGAGCAATTGTGGTAGGAACAAATGTTGAGAATCCGTTATTCATATTCCTGTACCAAGGCAAAACATATTCATCTAACAACATAGGAGTCTCCCAGATGTAGTTGTCAGTTATTTTATCAACAGGAGCATCATCAAACAAACAACTCGATGATGTAAATGGTAATATTGCAATAACTCCGTATATAATATATTTTTTAATATTCATAACTTTCAATTTATAGGTTAAGAGTTTAATATCCAATACTTAAAGATACTCCGTATGAGCGTTGAACGGGGTAGCCGCGTAACGATTCGGGGTCCATTCCCAAATCCGAGAGGCTTGACCATGTTACAAGGTTGCTTCCTTGTAATGCAATGCTGAACGAACTCAATTTCATCTTTTTCAATACTTTAGGTTGGAAAGAGTATCCTAACGACAATGATTTAAGACGTAAGAAGTTACAATCCCTTACCCAGAAAGTTGACTCTTTACGGTTATTGTCATTTGCCGATGCAAACTTAACTCTTGGCAGAGTTCCGTCAGGGTTCTCCTCACTCCAGCACTCCTCCATGTGGTACTCTTGGAAACGTTGCAATGAGCCACTGTTTAGAGTGTACATCTCTTTAATGTTTTGTTGGTATCCAGTTGCTCCCTGGAACAGAGCATTAAAGAACAAACCTTTCCAACTCAATCCCAATTTAAGACCAAAGTTGAATTTGGGATTTGAAGAGTTCTTCACATATTTCAAGTCGTTGGTATCCAAAACGCCATCGTTGTTTTGGTCAACATATTTAATATCACCAGGAGCCAATGTAGCGTTGTTTTGTCCATCTTGATTTAGTTTATGGTTGTCAATCTCCTCCTGCGAAGTGAACAATCCGTCAGCCTCATACATTGTCCATACCATACTGCTTCTTCCAACGCGTCTTAGATTAGGATTAACACTCGATTCATCACCATAATCTAACCACTTATCCTCTTGTTGCGACATTGTAAATGCAATATCGTATTTAACCTTTCTGATAGTATTGCGGTGGTTAAGAGTCAAATCCCAGCCCCACGCTTTAAGTTTTGCAAAGTTTATACTTGGAACATTACCATTAACACCAGTAGTTGGTGGGTATAGGTACGATGGAGCAGATGTAATTTTGTTAGTTTCAAATCTCCAGTAATACTCAAATGTAACGCCAAAGCGGTTATCCCAGAATCCCAAATCGGTAGCAATGTTGTAGTCGTGCGACTTACCCCATGTAAGTTCAGGATTTGGGTAATTACCTGTTGACATCATAATACCGGGTCGGTAGTTACCGCCAATATTATAACCCTCTCTGGTAGATTCAATATAGTTTAGCAGATATGAATATTCGCCAACCATACCGTCATTACCAAGAACTCCGGTAGATGCTCTGAACTTAACGTTTGAGATTACAGGTTGCTCCCAATCTTTAAAGAATCTTTCGTTAGAGAGTACCCACGATGCCGATACCGAAGGGAAGAATCCCCAGCGGTTATCAGGGAAGAAGTATGTAGAGCCATCAACACGGAAACTTGCCTCCAAGAAGTATCGGTAGTCATAGCCATAACTTACACGACCAATCAACGAAGCACGTTGGTTTTTAGTCTCGCTACCAACTAAACGAGCATCAATAGCAGTACCAATAATCTCGGGATAAACCGATGCGTTCTGGTTTTCGCCAATCATATATTGGTTGTGCATACGTTGGTAGTTGGCAACCAGCAAACCGCTCAAATCGTGTTTGTCGTTGAAAGTCCTGTTATAGTTTAGTCCCACCTCATAAAGTTGATTGTTTGTAAAGCGGTCAATCTGCTCAATAGAAACCTTTGCGGTAGGATAAACAGTATTTGGGTCTGTTGAATACTCGCCAGTTGCCTCATCGTATGTAAACAACTCAACAGGTTTGTCGTAACTCTTCTCAATACGAGTGTTATTATCAAAAGTAGCACGAGCATACAAAGCCAAACCTTTAACCCAAGGCAACTCCCAACGAAGGTTGGCAGTAATGGTATTCATATTAGCTTTGTCCTGAATATAACCACCCATACCATAAACATTAACAAGAGGATTTGAACCATCAATACTTGCCAATTTATCGTTAGTAAAACGCAACACCTGAGTAGGAGCAAAAGCGTAAGCAGCATCCAGCGTTGCGTAACTTGAGTTTTTGCTGTTGTTTCTTGAGCCAGTAATATCCAACGAAAGAGTCAAACCTTCGGTAAGGGTAGCATCCAATTTGGTAGAGTAGTTGAAACGGTCTCTACCCACACCACTATACAAACCTTTAGTGTGAGTGTAACCACCCGAAACATAATATTTCACCCATTGGTTACCACCATTAAGCGAAACACTATGAGTAGTAGTATAACCAGTCTTATCCAAGTAGTCTAAAAGATTTTCGTTACCATAAACATTTGGGTTTGTACCTCTCTGAATCTGTTGAAGTTGCTCAGGAGTGTAAGGTAAAATCAGAGTACCGGGAGTGTTATCAACAGCCTTATTAAACATCTGTGCAAAGTTGTAGGCATCCAAGAACTTAGGAAGTTGAGTAGCCTGTTGCACGTTCATCTGACCGCGATAGTTAACCGACACCTTTTGATTTCCCTGTGCACGTTTAGTCTGTACAAGGATAACACCATTAGCCGCACGAGCACCATAAACCGCTGCTGCCGCCGCATCTTTCAGGATTGAGATACTCTCAATATCATCGGGGTTAAGGTCCGAAAGACGCATCTCTCCGTCACTTGTATTAGTACCAAAACGAGGTACACCATCAATAACCAATAGAGGAGCGCCATTAATACCACGAATATTCAATTCAGCCTCTTTGGCACTACTTGGGTCACCGGTCGATTGCATAACGTTCAAACCCGAAACCTGCCCATAAAGAGCCTCATCAATATTGGCAGTTGGAATTTTCAACAACTCTTCGCTCTTGATAGTCTCAACCGATCCGGTTATCGAAGATTTCTTTTGAACACCATAACCCACAACAACCAACTCATCGAGGTTTTGAGCGTCATCTTCAAGAGCAACCACCACGCTTTTAGTACCATCGGCAACTTTAGTTATTTTAGTTTTGTAGCCAAGATACGAAACAGCAAGTTCTTTACCAGTTTTAGGGATAGTAAAATTACCATCCATATCACTAATAGTAGCATTATTAGCATCCTTCCATTGAACGTGAGCACCAATGAGAGGCTCTCCACTGCGGTCGGTAACCTTACCCTTAAGAATTGCAGTAGAGGTTTGTGCTGTAACAGCCGAAGCCAAGCACAAAAGCGACACTATCAATATATATATCCTACTTCTCATTATATAAGTTTTTATTTATTTGTCAAATATGCGCTCTATTTTAATAATTTGATAATTGTAAAAATCTTTAGTAGAGCCGGTTGCAGAAGCAACTCTACTCTTGTATAGAGTAAGAACATCGTTAAGACGGCCTGTCATAATTGCACCCAACTGATTAGCCGATAGAGTAGGCAAACCAAAGTTGATACGGGCAAACTCTTTCATTTCGTTAATGCAGTGAGAGCAAGTGATACCGCTATTCTCAATATTCTCTTCAACCTCGGCAAACGATTTAGCAGAGCCACCTGATGCGTTCAAACCTGAAGTCTTAATCATCAAATCAATAGCAGTTGCCTGAAGATTTTGCTCCACAGCCGAGAGTTTGCCACCCTTAGGAGCAATAAATATGGCTTTGGTAACATCCTTTACGTAACCATCCAAAGTATAGTTGTTTTTGCTATCAACAATACCACCCTCCTGAATACGATATAACACTGCCGAGTTGATAAGAGCAGATATTATTGTAGATTGAAGTTTGTCGTTAGCATTAAGATTTATCTCCAACTTATTAATAAGGTCAGGACGAGTAAGCCACTCGCTGTGGGTGCGAGCCTCATTCAACAGCCACTCCATAGCCTCTTTTTGAGTAGCCTTGTCAATGTAGTGTTTCGAGGTTGCTTTGCCATCGCCCTGTCTGATCTCCTCATATCTGATACCGCCAATGTAGGGGATAACGTGGCGAATATAGCGAGTATATTGAGTAACAACCTCTTTGTACATATCTTCCATATTGTCGTATCTCTCACCCTCACGTTTGTTCCACTCCTCTAAGTTCTCAATAAGAAGTTTAAGGTTTTTGATACCATAGTTACTTGCTTTAATATGGTCATCACCCAAATCCTCAGTCTGGTCAGTGGGGTCAACAATGCCAAGGAATTGTTGAGCGCCAAACTCAAACATAGCATCACCCTCTTTCTCGGCAATCCATTTGTCAAGAGTAGCCTTCTCCTCTTCGGGAGTGTTTGCATTAGGAATTAATCTATACCCCCAGTTAATAGCATAAATATCGTAAACGCCCAAATTGGGAGGAGTAAGTTTAACCCCCTTCTCAACGTCACCTGGTTGAGCAATAAAGTTGTTACGGGCATAGTCCATAATACTTGGAGTAGTACCATATTGTTGAGTAAACGAAGCACTACGCAACGAGTCAACAGGATAAGAGTAACTTGCCCCCATATTGTGCATCAAACCCAAAGTGTGACCAATCTCGTGAGCCGCAGCGTATCTGATTGACTCATTCATAGTCTCGTCATCAAACACTCGGGTGCGAACCTTCTCATCAACAGTTGCAGTTTGAACAAATCTCCAGTTATGAAGCAACGATAAGATATTGTGATACCATATAACGTCACCGGTCAAAATCTCGCCAGTGCGAGGGTCAACATAACTTGGTCCCATAGCATTAGGCGTAGCAGTTGCCGCATATTTAAAGCAACTGTAACGCATATCATCGGGGTCAAAAGTAGAGTCGTTCTCAGGATAGTCAACCGCTTTGATAGCATTTTTAAAACCGGCAGCCTCAAAAGCCACATTCCAATCCTCTATACCCTGCTTAATAGAGCCTCTCCATTTCTCGGGGAAAGCGTTGTCAACATAAAACACAATAGGTTTCTCAGGCTCAACAATCTCGCCCGCAAAGTAACGCTCCATATCCTCCTCTTTAGGCTCTAAACGCCAACGGTGAATATAGGTCTTAACCTCAACACCATCTTCATCGGTAGTGTAAATGCTCTTGTCAGAGTAGAAGAAACCAACCCTGTTATCTTGCAAACGCATATTCATAGGCTCTTCGGGAAGAGCAAACAGCGAGCGGTGCATAATAACCGAGTATGGCTCGTTCATAAGCGACAAAGTAAACGAAAGACGGCTCTTAATCTCAATATTATTTGGGAAAACCTTATTGCTTATAATACCTGAAGCATCCCCAACAAAAGTACCTTTAAGCGAGTTGCCACCGCCAAAGAGTTTACTCAATGGGTTATCCTGTTTAATGGGGCTGATACACTTTTCGTTAGTACCAAAGAACTCGGTAACATCAATAACAACATTCCCTTTATCCTCAGCCACAATCTTAAAACCTTTTATAACGGGATCATAAAAGTTTTTGTCGTACGAAAGTTTCACAGGATCACTATCCGAAACAAGTTCCGAACTTTGAATTTCGTGGATATAAACTCTACGCTCATCCTTTGAGAACTTAATCAACAGCGGAGTAGTAGCCATCTGACCAGCCACAAAATCTCTAGTGTTGCTTGTTGCGGCAATACGGTTAGCGAGAATGTAGGTTTTGCAGAACACCGAGTCGGGCATCTCAAAATAAAGTTTGCCCTCTTTTGCATTATATAAAGTAGTAAATAATCCCTCTTGTCTTTGAGTATCCTTTGTAACCTTTTTATAGTCGGCACTAACACTATCCTTTACAACAATCTCCAAAGGATTTTTACTATCCTTACTCTTCCTCTTTGCGTTTGCATTTGGCATACAGACAAATATAGCCAATACAACTGCCAATAGTGATATATGTTTCATAGTATTTAAATTGATAAATAGTCAATAATATTACTAATATAATTCGCAAATATATAAAAAAGGTAATAATTTTGAATGATTATATACCATTTTCTTAAAAAAGTTATACATATTTAACTAAAATTTTATATATCTAATTTGTTTATGAATGTAAAAATCCGATAAAAGGAACAAAAAAATTTTATATTACACATATCTTATGTTATCTTCGCAGAATAAAACAGAAAATTAATAAAAAATATATGAAAAAGATTTACACATTGGCACTACTTGTTGTTATGAGTATGGTAACAATCCTACCCGTAAGTGCCACAGAGAAGAACAAGGGGGAGTTGGCAAATATAGTATGCTTTGTACGCTTTTTGGGAGAAGATAATTCAGAGTCATTTGAACTCTCAGCATCAACATACAATCAGATGTTTAACGATGATACAGCAGGAGCAAACTCGGTATATAACTATTTCTACGAAGCATCATACGGGCAACTACAATGGCGAAGCACAATGTTTCCAGCACCACAAGGCGATGTAGTAATGTCGTACGTAACCAAGAACGAGCGTAACTACTACAAAGAGAAAAGCAGTGTATCACCAAACGGATACGAAGATGAGATTGACCGAGCAGCACGAGAACAAGCCTTAGTAAAAGAGATAGCATCATATCTGTCAGAGAATTTGCCCGATGATGTTGTGCTTGATGCAAACAACGATGGCATAATAGACAATATGTGTATCGTATTAAGCGGACGCAGTGAGATAAGCAACCGCCACCTATTGTGGCCACACCGCACCGATTTGGCATTGCCCGATGAAAAAGCGGTATATATAAAAGATAAAAAACTTGTAGGATTTCTAATGGTATTTGATGATGCAAACGGATGGGCATCACTTGAACCAATACCATTCAATACAGGAGTAATATGCCACGAGATGTCGCACTCGTTGGGGACATACGACCTCTACCACGTAGCAGATAACCTAAACCCGGTAGGCGAGTGGGACTTAATGGCAGACAACCTATTGGTACCACAACAGATGTCGGCATACACAAAATACCGTTATTGTGGATGGATAGATGAAATACCCGAGATAACCGAACCGGGAACATACACACTGAACCCCGTAGGAGGAGCCGAAAAAGAGAACATAGCATACAAAATAAAGATGATAGGCTCAGACGAGTACTTCGTAGTTGAGTATCGTAAAAAAGAGGGAACATTTGATGCAGGTCTGCCACAATCGGGACTATTGGTATATCGCATCAATCCGGCATACACAGGTGGAAACGTAAGTTATAACGGCACAACACGTTTAGACGAAGTA